>WRBN01000040.1 GCA_009784515.1 Spirochaetaceae bacterium
CCAATGCTTTAACCAGCGCCTTTTGGCAAGAGGTTACCTACTCGCGCGGCCCGCACCCGGCACCGGTGGCACCGCGCCCGGCTCGCGGCAGTGTAAGGTTACAGCCGGCCGAACAACCCGCTGCTAACCAAAACGCCGCCGCCGCCGGCAATACTACAGTAAATACTACCGATGACACCGCAGACGGAGCCTAAAACTTAAGGAAGCCAAATGAAGCTTTACTTATTCATTTTACTCTTAGCAGCTCCACTGGTCTTAAAGGCCCAGTTGGGGGTGTTACCGGCCGATATTTCGGCCGAAGACCGTTTTTATTTAACAATGGTAGACGAAGCAGCCGGCGGCCGGACCATCGATTTTACCCAACTGCGTTTAGCTTATGCCGCCAGCAGTTTAGCCAATAACTATATAGATGTGCGCCCAGCTTTTGCCGGTTATATTGATAGCGGTGATTGGAACGGGGCTTTACAATTAATTAGAGATAACTTTTACCTTTGGTTTGCTTTGCTCGATTTTGCCGATTACGCTGTTTATATTTATAGCCGGCTAGAGGGACCAACCAGCAGTAATGCCGCCTTTTTTAACTTTGTAGGACAAGGCCTTATGCGCAGCTTATTAAGTAACGGCACAGCTTTAAGCCAAGCAGAAGCTATTACCGTCATTAATATACGTGAAGGTTATTGGGTAGCTAACCAATTAGGGATTAGAGTACACAGCCACCGTGTGTTAGAGAACAATGGCCAAACCTTTGATGTACTCACCGGCCGTAACTTAGCCGGTGATGAGATAGAATTATTTTTTAACACCTCGTTATTTAGATAACAAGTAGCAGTTAATAACTAATAACTTAAAAAATCTGCTTCCTTAATTATTACCTGTTAGTTATTATCTATTACCTAATTTTCCCGTTTGCCCATTTTTTTATCTACCTGATAAAAGGTGCAGCCGCTTTCGCCAAAAGCCTCAAATAAACCGAGTAAATCGCGCAGGGTTTCTTCCTCTTCTTCTTGCTCATCAACAAACCAATTCATTAAAAGCGCCACACCGGCATCACCTAGCTCGGTAGCTTTTTTATGGATATTGGCAATACTGGCCGTAACTTTTTGCTCTTGGGTTAAACCGGCCTCTAAAATATCTTTAAAACTTTTCCAGTCATCAGCTATAATATTGATTGGAGCAAATTTCACTTTATTATCACGCGTATAAAGGTAATTTTTTATTTTTTCGCTATGGCTAAATTCTTCTTTAGATTGCAGCAACAACCATTGCTCTAGGCCCTTATAATTATGTTGGCTAGCCCAATTAGCCATAATATGGTACAAATAAGCACTCTCTAACTCGCCATGCAGCTGGTCGTTTAACATTTTTTCAAGTTCGTTATTTATCTTCATAAATGTCTCCTTAATATCTTTAAAATAACACAAATCCCCTTTGTTAGTAAAGGGGATTTAAATGAAGCACCGCCTAAAAGCCACAAGTGGCTATCTATCGGCCTTCCATAAGCCATGCAAATTACAGTACTCGCGGGCATGTACTTGCTTGCCGGGTTTTACATAAAATTCGTACTCGGCTACGTCGCCGGGCTTAAGGTATTTGACGTAACGGTTGCCGTCAACCCATAACTCGATAAACTCGATGTAGTGCTCGGCCGTCATAGGGTGCGGCACGCTGCCTACCTTTACCACATAACCTTCGGCGGTTTGCTCGATAACCGGTACGTGCTTTTCTTTAGCGCCATCGCTAGTGTTTTCGGCGCACAAGCTCATCGGCTCGCCGCAGCAGCTAACGATACCATCGTGCCCCTCGATAACCTCGATGACGTTACCACATTTTTTACATTTATAAAAATCAAATTGTTTGGTCATTATTTGCTCCTTTATAGTAAGATAGCACATTTTTACTTAAAAAACAATCACCTTACAAAGCGCCAACAGGTGGTAAGTGGTCGGCTTTTAGATAGCCGATTAACTTTTGGGCTGCCGCTGTAAAATCGGCCGGCTGTTTAGTCATAGTAGCATAAAGGCAATACATAGGGTGAAAGTTCATACCTGTCATACTGGCGGTGGCTTGCCAATTAATATAGTAAGATTCTAACGGATAACTATTGCGGCCCATACCGGCAATGCGGTACCCTTCGGCGGCTCCGCCGGCAGTAAGAGCCAAAACAAAATCTTTACCTTTTAAGGCTGCGGGGCCATAATCGGCGCTATAAGCCCAACCGTATAAAAATACTTCTTCTAACCATTGCTGTACGATGGCCGGTGCACCAAACCAAATAACCGGAAACACCATCACAATACGGTCGTGAGCCTCTACTATTTTACGTTCGGCCTCTATATTGTAGCGGCCATTTACTAATTGCTCGCTAAGTTTATGAATGGTAAAACTGCCGTCGGCGGTAAATTCTTTAAGCCAGTTGGCGCTTACCCGCGATTCGGCCCAGTTAGAGTGGCCAAAAATAATTAATGTTTTCATAGATAAAATCTCCTTTAGTAATTTATTTCTTACTTATATTATAGCATATTTTACCAAAAATATAAATAACGATTTTTTATTTTTTAACCAAAATGTAACCAAACAATTAATAACAAAATTTATACATAAAATAAATATTCTTAAAATCATACCAAAAAAAATGCGTAATTAATAATTAAAAGAAGTTATTTGCGTTATAACATTGACAAAATTAAATTTCGCTCTTATACTTATAACAACAAAAGAATATTATTGTGAAACATAACACATTAATTAACACTATGGTGCTGCTATTACTAGCTGTTATTGCCCTTACCGCCTGTAACCCCAAAGGAAACGGCGGCGATGACCCACCAGCGTCCGTTACTTTAGAGAGTATTTTCCCCGATGAAAGTTTACGCCAGCTGGTGACTTTACGGCTAGGAAATAGGGCCGACTTAACCGGGCAAAATTTAATTGCGGCTTTAGCGGCGATTAATGATGCCGTATTATGGATAGAGGGTTTTGGTAGTTCTGCTGCTTTGGCCTTTAGAGATGCCGGCTTTGTTATAACTGCCGAAGTAAACGGCGCAGCGCCAAGTAATGTAAGCGGGATAGAATACTTAACGGGATTAATGGCGCTTGTTATAGAAAACGTACCTATAACAACTATAAATTTAAGCAACCTTACCAATTTAGTTAATTTTATGATAACGGGTACCCAACTTACCAGCCTAGATGTCAGTAACTTGTCTAATTTAACTAACTTTGCCGTAGACAATAACTCCGTGTTAATTACTTTAGATTTACGTAATATCGATGTGGAGGACCCCCTTCCTATTATATTAGATTTACAGGGTACAGCCCTAACCACCCTTTTTCTCCATAACAGCAACTTAACCGAAGCAAATATTATAAACAGACCGGCCAGCTTGGTAACGGTTGATTTGACAACACCTAAATAATTAAGAACTAACAAGTAAAAATTAATAATTTAAAGACAAAAGTTTTAATTATTAATTTTTACTTATTCTTTATTCGCTATGCGCCGCTTCTTAATTTTTAATTATTAATTCTTAATTATAAAAACTGCTTGATTATTTTTAACTTAGCTTATATAATAAAATTATGGGAAAGTTTAACTATAACTACCAAGTAGCCTATAACGATATGGACGGCAGCGGCAAAGCCACCGTAAGCGCTTTATTACGTTACGCCGAAGAAAGTACCATTAAACAAAGTGAAAGCATTGGCTTTGGCTTTCAAACTTTAATCGCTAAGCACGAAGCGTGGTTTTTGTTAAATAGTTTACTTTTTATTATTAACTCGCCGGCTTATAACCAAAGCGGCAGCGTAACCACTTGGAGCACCGGCATTAATAGTTCGCGCTTGCAAGCCGGACGTGAAACCACTTTTTTTGACCATAATCACACCTTACTGGCTAGACGCAAAACCCGCTGGGTTTATATGGATACCCTAGCCCGCCGCCCTAAACCGACCAGCGAAGAGTTGATTAAAGCCTACAACTCGCAGCCGGCCGATTTTCACGAACCGTTTAGTAAATTTGATAACCACCTTATTAAAGGCACGGCTAAAGTTTTACCCATCTTACGCGGTTATATTGACAGTAACGGGCATGTCAACAACACTCACTATTGGTTATGGGCGTACGAGGCCATTCCTTTAAACGAAATTGAAGGAATGCGGCCTTTAGTTATAGAGACTAACTTTAAAAACGAGCTGGTTTACGGCGAAGCGGTAACTTCGTTGTGCGAAGAAGTAACCCTGCCTTACAGCCCCTTTGCCGGCCACGAAGAGCTCTTTAAGGATAGTAAGAGTTTTAAACACCAGCTACTTAAAGCCGACGGCAACTTAGCCGCCAGTTTTTATAGTGTATGGCGCCCCCTCTAACAGCTATTAAACCCAACTGGGGCTTTACTATCATTGCCCTAGCTATGCTGCTAACTTTATTTGTACCCATTCTAGCTATTCCCTTATTGATAAGCTCTCTTTTAAGCGGATTATATTTATTTAAACGTAAAAACTTATGGGCTTTAACTATGGTGAGTTTAGCTTTAGGCAGCTTACTGGGTTATATAAGTAACTATGACTATCTTACTAAAACATTATTTTATACCGGGCAGCTGGCCGAGCCCACCTCCTTTTTACTGCAAGCGCAAGAAGATGCCGCCCGCCAAAGTGATAATAGCTACCGCCTAACGGCCCAATTATTAACCAGCCATAGTCAATTTATAAGCAGCCAAAGTAACGGCTTTGTTACCGTCTATTTAGAGGATTATCTTAATAGGGGCGAAATTTTTTACACCACAGGAAGACTACGCCTAGGCAACTTTGGCCCTTACATCGTGGCCGACAAGATTGAGCAGCAAAGTTTTACCGGCGAACCCTCCGCCAGACGGGCCGCCGCCCAAGCCAGCCTTATCACCCACTTTCAGGCCCGTTTGGGCAAAGCCGCCGGCTTAGTAACGGCGGTGGTAACCGGCAACCGTAATTATTTATCGCCGCTCTTAGTAAGCAGCTTTAGGCAAAGCGGCACGGCCCATTTAATGGCTTTATCGGGTTACCATTTGGCTTTGTTAAGCGGGTTTTTATTTTTAATTTTACGCTTTTTACCTAAAACGGCTATTATTGTTGTATCGCTGCCTATTTTTATAACTTATTTGCTTTTAAGCGGCTTTCAATATTCGTTGGCACGGGCCGTTATTATGGCTATAGTCGCCGCTATCTTCTTTTTGGCCAAGCACAACTTCCGCCCCTTCGATTTACTCGGCCTAGCTTTTATCGTACTTTGTTTAGCCGATAGCGCCGCTTTTTATACGGTGTCGTTTAGGTTAAGTTTTTTAGCGATGGTTGGTATATTTTTGCTTTACAGGCCAATCAATAGCTTACTAAGTAACTTATTTAACTATAAATTTAAATTTGTAAGCGCCAGCTTTGCCTTAACTATGGCGGCCCAAAGTTTTACCGCCCCTTACGCTTTATATGTTTTCGGCACTTTTTACCCTATCTCTATTGTGGCTACTTTAACCACAGCTTTGTTATTAACGGCCTTACTGTTACTATCTTTAATATTGGTTATTTTACCGGCCGCTTGGTTTTTGCCGCAACTTACTTTAGCCGCCGATTGGGTTTATGCGGCCATTTATGAAAGTACCTTGTGGTTTGGACGCTTTTGGTATGTAGATATTAATTTTTTTCCGATATAATATACTACTCCAATCTCTTCCCACATTTATTACAATAATCACCCTTAATATAATTTAGCTTTTCTAGTAATATATGATTTGGTGGTAACTTCAATTTATTACCATCTATTTTTTTCTTAAATAGCTTTCTTACATCTGCTTCCATCACTCTCCTGCATCTATCTTGATTATTGATATTAGCAAAAACAATCTCTGCTAATTTGCCTATTTTTCTATAATTTAGGTTACTTAATTCAAAATGACTATCTTTAAACTCTGTTATCCCTTCAGGCTTCTTTGATAACAAACCTTCAGTTGTAGATAATTCTTTTTCACTTAACAATATTACATCAACTTTACTAAATTGATTTCCTTCTGCACAAATAGCTACAATTGCTTTATCAAGCTCATCATCTGTATTATCAATTTTCCATAGTGATATACTACCTGAAGATGTCCTTAAACAACTCCCTAAAAAGTCAGCACTTAAATCATTAATATTACTCAACTTTTCGAGAGACTCATCAGCACTTAAATCATTAATATTACTCAACTTTTCGAGAGACTCATCAGCACTTAAATCATTAATATTACTCAACTTTTCGAGAGACTCTATAGAACTCCATTTTGCTTTACTAATTTTTCTCACATAATAACACATTACAAATTCTCTAAATAAGCTATAGTTTTATGAAAATAATCCTTTAACCAATCTTCTTTCGGTTCTCTAAATTTTTTTAAAAGTTCAGCATCTTTTTTACGGCCCCATTTTTCAAAACAAAATATGGCACTATCAGCAATTTCTAGATTCTTATGGCCAAATAAATACATAGCAATATGGATAAACTTTTCTATTTCATATTCACTTGTGATATTAGCTATTATTTTTAATACCGATAAAAGCACTTTTATATCATTATTTTGCCACCCCCACATACAAATATCATTAATAAAATCAACAGATAATACATAACCATACTTCAATACAATCTCTTGATATACTAATTCCGATTTAGCTACAAAGCCATCTTCTAACTCTTCCCTCTTAATAACATTCAAAAATAAATCATGGTACTCTATCTTCAAATTACTTGCTAGAATATCAACAAGGTTAATACTTTCATTATAGTTATCTATGTATCGAGGCAAAATTATACTAGAAATAGTCGATAAGTTATAGGATTCTGGCACAATATTATTCTTAACTAAATTAAACCCCTCTCTGCCAGAGATTGTTTCTTGATCAAAATTCACTCCAATAGGTTCATTTATTATATTATCGTTTAGCATGAATATTTTTCCTCAATCTCTTTAACTAACTCTATAACTTTTGTATAAAATTCATCAATAAAGTTAGCGTCTATTCTTTTTTGAGTATTATTAGGGTTGGTATTTATGTCCAAGCTACACATCAACGAGTTATTAAATTCAGGGGAAAGTTTACCTCCCACTATCTTCATAGCATTAGGGTTATAGTCCAAGCTTGTTATAACATTTATTTTTTCTTCATTATTATTAATTTGAAATATCTCTTCAACTCCACTTCTGGCATTCCATTCAAACACCTCTTTGGCTTTATAAAAATAACCTGCCATAACCTTATCTTTTATAGCTTCTACTCTTAAAGCATTATCTTCAGAAAAATTTACCACATAAGCGATTCTCGCCCCCTTAACCTCAAAATAACTTAACAATTTTTTTTGAATATCACGTACGACATTTAAAAATTCAGTATCATCAATAATTTGAGATGTTTTAATAATATCAATTCGCGCTCTAGTAATACGAATATTTATTTGTTCAGGAGTTGAAACAAATTCTATTAATGGCTCTACTATTTGTTGTAAAGGCTGATTGCCTCCTACAACTGATGTAATATTTTGCCCAATAGTGGGGAAAAAATTATAACCTCGCAAAACTTCTTGTTGTAACTTTATAACTATACTATGAATGTTATCTAAATTAAAACTTCCAAATAATACGGCTAATAAACTTGTTTTTTTCTGCATACCGTCAAAATTAATCTATCTATTAGTTTAACTTTCAATCTATCATTTGTCAACAATTTTCAATCATTAACATAATTAAATAAATCATACAAAACAATATCTTAATTATGCCTTTGCACCGTGCCGTTAGGATAATAATGCTCTAAAATTTGCCTATAATTAAAGTTATCGGCAGCCATACCGGCAGCGCCCGATTGGTCCATGCCTACACCGTGCCCCCAGCCGGCTTGGTAATAAATAAAATATTCGGGGTTGCCGTCGGCATCAAATTTAATGTTGGTGGTAAACAAATTGGTGCGCAGGCCGCCCACGCGGCTGCGTATGGCATCACTGCTGGTAATAGTTACATTACGGTTTGTGCCTAAGGCCTCCACATTCACCACCCGGCCCGAAACACCGCGCCGGTTAATCGATAACCCGGTAATATCCCCCACGCCGGCATTATTGTTGCGGGCCACCCGTAAAGCCACCTCTTCGGCCCGGGTAAACACTACACTGCGGTAGCTGGCGGCGTGATGAAAACCCGGCCAGCTGCTATGAGTAAGCGGCCTGCTTTCTATCCAGCTATGTAATTGGTGCAGCGGCATAAAGTTATCGCGTGTTTCTAAATGTAAATCGGCTACCGCTACATGGCGGCCTACGGTGCCGCGCCCCGTCCACACTATCGTTTCTACTTCGGTATAGCCGGCATTGTTGGCGCTGTAGTAGGCGCGCAAAAAGGTGTTAGCCTCGCTATCAAAGAGGATTTGGCCAAAGGTTTCGTTTACCGCTCTGGTGGTATTAATATGTTCGCCGTTTACACCGGTATAAGCTTGACTAGCCACCGTACCGAGTAAATCGAACCCACGAGCCCGAAAATTGCCCAGCTGCATAACCGAAAGCGCATAAGTACGGGCCGCTACAGCCTGCGCCTTAAGGCTTTCCAGCGGCCAGCTGGCCGGCATTTCGCTGGGCACAACGGAGTAAAGATATTCCTCTAACCCTACAATATTAACTAAAGTTATCCCATTGGGCCGATTGATAAACTCGAAAGCCCCTCTGTAATTACGGTCGACACTGGCGGTAAAAAACTGGCCGCTGGCGTTAATAATATCAAACACGGCGGTGGTATAACGTTCATCGTTGTAGCTAAAGCTGATATTGGCGTTGGCACGGCCGCTAAACAACGTACGGTCGTTTACATCGCTCACCGTTATAATGTTACGGCTGCGGCGCACAAATAAAATATCGCCGGCATTGCCGTTAAAGCTGCGGGTACCATCACGCAAAGTATAATCGCCGCCGGCCTTTAAACTTAAGCCGTTGCTATTTTCTACCACCCCTACTCTTACATTGATGGTGCTAACTTCCGGCGGAAACACCGTCATCAGCGGCGGGTTAGCGTGCTCTTTACGCGCTAACCTTTGCGCCTGCTGAGCCGCCATATCGGGTGGGTAGGCCTGCACAAGGCGGTTAATATTTTGCTGCAAACGCCTATCTTCGGCTAAAGTATTACGGGCACGCACTAAGGTGTTAATGGCCATTTGCGGCCGTCCTTGTCCTTCGTAAGCTACCGCTAAAGGATAAAGCGCCCCCGTAAAGTTAGCATCTAACCTTAAAGCCGTCGTAAAGGCCGTTACGGCCAAAGCATATTGTTGTAGCTCGTTATGAATTAACCCTTTAAAGTAATGAGCCGCCGGCAGTTGGCTGTTAAGGGCTAACGCCCGGTCAAAGGCCGAAATGGCCTCGCGGTAACGGCCTTCATCACGCAGCATTAAGCCGTAAAAAAACCATACCCAGTCATCGGCTCCGCGTGTTTGCCACAAGGAGCGGGCCGTAGCAAAATCGTGCACCAAAACCGACTGAATAAACAACAGCCTTCTATGCGAAAAATTATTATTAATATTATAAAGCTCGCGGTACAAAGCTTGCGCCTCGTGGCCGCGCCCCTGCTCATTGTACAGGGCGGCCAGCTCGAGGTAAGCCGCTTCAAAATTTGGAGCCAGCTGGATAATAGTACGGTACACCTCGATAGCCCCGTTACTATTACCGCTGTAATATAAATTTACCCCATGCTGAAAGAGCCCTTCAAAACTCTCGTGCCCCTGCGGCAGTTGCAGCGGGCTTTGCGCACGCAACGAAGCGACCCATAAAAAACTAATTATTAAAAGCTTTTTCATTGTTACTTTAACCGCTCCTTAAACTCGCCGACTGAAAGATAATTGCTATCGCCCACAAAATTACCATTTTTATAAAACCTAACATAAGGGATAACACTATTGGCAAAAGTTGTTTCTTTAAATTTTTGAAAATCGTTAAAAATTTCACTTTCGTCATATAAAAAGTAGTAAATATTATCACTTGGCATTTTACTTAAATAAGCATGCATATTATGCCACTCCGGGCACCAGCTTTGGCTTAAAACAATAGCTACCGTAGGTTGACTATTAGTAATTAGGCGGTTAAACTCGCCTCTTTGCATAGCTTCTTCTACTAAAGCCGTATCAAGTTTATGCATAAAAACTCCTTTTAAATTAAGAATTAAAAAAAATTTATTAACTTTTAATTCTTAGTTATTAACTGCTCACGGCTTATTACGGCTTCTACCGCCGCTATAGCAGCGTAAGCAAAACCCAACTCTTCTAACTTAGTTATGCCGGCAATGGTAGTCCCGCCCGGCGAACACACCTTATCGATAAGCGGCCAAGGCTGTAACCCATCAACCTCTAGTTGTTCCAGCGCCATCTTAGCGCTGCCGGCCGTCATATTGGCCACTATTTGTAAGGCCAAATCTTTAGGCAGGCCATTTTTTAAGGCGGCTCGCGCTAAACTATCCATAAAAAGGTAGACAAAAGCCGGCGCACTGCCGGCGATACCGGTAAAAACACCAAATTTATCTTCCGGTATTAAATGCACGCTGCCTACTTTTTCTATTAATTTAATAACTTTGTCAAATTGCGCTTCGGTTACTTGGTTATTTTTACAAATGGCCGTTACCGAACCGCCCACACCGGCATTAAGGTTGGGCATTAAGCGTATAAAAGCTATATCGGCGAGTTTAGCGTCAAAATTTGCCAGCTGCGTTAGGCTTAAGCCGGCTGCCAGCGATACCACGCATTTACCGGCTAAAAGCGGCGCTAAATCTTTTAGCAAAGGCCCTACATCGTGAGGTTTTACAGCGATGATAATGGTATCGCATCGGTTTAGCACCTCTTGGGCCGAAGTGGTTATAACGATATTTTTTTTGTTAAAAAGCTGTAACTTTTGCGGGTTAAAATCGTACAAAAAGATGAACTGGTTTTGATTGTAACCGACCCTTAGCAAACCTTCTACAATAGCGCCGCCCATTGCCCCCACACCAATAAAACCTAACATAGCTTACCTCTGTAGTTACCGTTTTTATAACCCTATTTTAGCATAAAGATAGCATTTTGCCAAGTTCCCTTCGGTTTTGTTAAAGGGTCGGTGTGTAATATTTTCTGAATCTAATTTAGCAAAGAGAATATCTCGAGATGTTTTTTATATCTTTTATTTGTAAAATAAATTATCTAACTTTTCATTTGACAATCGACTATAATCGTTATACAATATGAGTAATTAAAATATTACATTGCATAACTAAACTAAACGAGGTATAAAATGACTAAACAACCTATCACCCGTGCCGATAAAGTAAAACGCGTAACTTACGATATGCGCGGCCCCATCGCCGAAGCCGCCGCTAAGCTGGAGGCCGAAGGGCAAAAAATTTTAAAGCTAAATATTGGCAATGTTTCACCCTTTGGTATTATGCCGCCGCCAAATATGGTAGGTTTTATGGTTAAAAACCTACCTGCCGCCGCCGCTTATAGCGAGGCACGTGGTCTTAAAAGCGCCCGCGAAGCCATCGCCGCTTGGCATGTAAAGCATGGTGTTAACGGTGTTACCGCTAACGATGTTTACTTGGGTAACGGCGACAGCGAGCTGATTGATATTGCCTTAAAATCGCTCATCAATCCCGGCGATGAGGTGCTAGTCCCAGCCCCCGACTACCCCGTTTGGAACGGCTGCACCATTATGGCCGGCGGCAACCCTATTCATTATTTGTGCGATGAAGCCAACGAGTGGCAACCTTCGCTGGCCGATATTGAGGCCAAAATTAACGAGCGCACCAAAGCCATCGTCATTATTAACCCTAACAACCCCACCGGCGCTTTGTACGGCAAAGAGGTGCTGCTGCAAATCCTCGAGCTTTGCCGCAAGCACAATTTGGTGGTTTTTTCCGATGAAATTTACAGCGAGGTTGTCTATGACGAAGCTAAACATATCAGTACCGGCAGCCTTGCCGATGACTTGCCCATTGTAACCTTTAATGGTATTAGTAAAAGCTGGCGCGCCTGCGGTTACCGCGGCGGCTGGATGACCTTTAGTGGTGATAAAGAGGTAATAAAAGATTGGATAGCGGCGGTAACCTTACTTACCGGTATGCGCCTATGCAGCAACGTCATGGCCCAATTTGCCATGCAAAGTGCCGTAACAGATGAAGCCAACAGTCCGGCCGCCTTAATAGCCCCCGGCGGTGAATTTTGCCTACGCCGTGATGCCGCCTATGCCGCCTTTAACGCCATCGATGGGATAAATGTGGTTAAGGCCAAAGCCGCCTTTTATATGTTCCCTAAAGTAGATATTGCCCGCTTTGGTATTAAAAGTGATAAAGATTTTGTTTACAGCTTGTTACTTGCCAAAAAGGTGCTCATTACACACGGCACCAGCTTTGCCTACCCTATCCATGACCACTTTAGGTTGGTCTTTTTACCCGATGTGGAAACTATTAAGGGCGTGGCTAGTGCGATGAACGAATTTTTGCGGGAGTTAGAGAGCGGTAAGGCTAAGTTACTATCTGTACCTAACTAAAGAGAGGAGATTAACCACGAACCACACGAATAGCACGAATGGATTTGTGTGGTTCGTGTCATTCGTGGTAGAGGAATTTTTTGTGATTAAAAAGGGGTTACATAATTGAGTGATATTTTGTTTAAAAATGAATGTTTTTTAATCCAAGGGGCCATCTTTGAAGTACATAATGAGATGGGAAACGGTTTTTTAGAGGCTGTATACCAAGAATGCCTTGAAAAAGAGTTTAAAATACGACATATTCCCTTTCAAGCTCAATATCCATTAACACTTTTATATAAAGGAGAAAAATTAGTACAAAAGTATATACCCGACTTTATCTGTTATAATAATAAAATAATAATAGAAATAAAAGCGGTTAAAGAACTTTTACCTGAACATCAAGCGCAACTGTTAAATTATTTAAAAGTAACTAATTTAAAATTAGGTTTGCTTATAAACTTTGGGGCATATCCTAAAGCAGAGATAATGCGTATGGCAAATTAATTTTTCGTGATTGAAAAGAAGAACAACCACGAATGGCACTAATAGCACGAATTGTAAGAGAGTTGTTTTATTTGGGGTTATGTACTTTTTCGTGGTAAAAATAAAGGAGTTTTAAATGACAGAAGATTTAAGCGCCGCTTTCCGTATCATCGGTATAGCCGCCATCTGGTTATCGATATTTTTGTTTGTACTCTATTACGCTACTAGGCTAATGTCGTACCTTGCGCAAAGATACGGACCAAAGGCGGCCCAAAGCGAAGTTAGCGAAAGCAAGGCAAAGCAAGCCGATGACAGCGAGGTAGCGGTGGCCATCGCCATAGCTTTATCAAAGATAAAGGAAGAACAAAATGAAAAAAATTAATTTTATGTGTACCGCCTTTCGTGATGGTTTTCAATCGGTTTACGGCGGGCGCATTTTTAGTAAAGATTATCTGCCGCTGGTAAGCGAGGCGGTAGCCGCCGGTATAACCCACTTTGAAAGCGGCGGTGGGGCAATGTTTCAAAGCCCCATCTTTTACACCAACGAAAACCCCTTCGACATCATGGACAAATTCCGCACTGCTGCCGGACCAAATACCAACCTCCAAACGCTGGCGCGCGGCATTAACGTGGTGGCCCTTAAAAGCCAAAACAGTGAAGTGATAAAGCTGCACGCCGAAATGTTTAAAAAGCATGGTATTACCACCATTCGTAACTTTGACGCTTTAAATGATGTGGAAAATCTTATCTATTCGGCCAAAGCCATCACAGAGGCCGGTCTTAAGCACGAGGTGGTCATTAGTATGATGGCCTTACCGCCGGGTATAGAAGGCGCACACGATGCCGACTTTTACGAAAACCGTCTTCGAGCCATTCTCGATAGCGGCCTCCCCTTTACCGGCATAGCCTTTAAGGACGCTAGCGGTACTTCTACACCGCATACGGTGTACGAAACCATTAAACGTGCTCGTAGAATTTTGGGTGAGCAAATTCATATTGTTTTTCATAGCCACGATACGGCCGGTACCTGTATCGCTCAATATTTAGCGGCGATTGAGGCTGGAGCAAATCAGGTCGATTTATCTTTAGCCCCAGTCTCCGGCGGCAGTTGCCAGCCCGACCTCTTAAGTATGTGGCATGCCTTGCGCGGTATGCCCTACTCGCTCGACATCGACCCGCTTAAGATTGTCAAGTTAGAAGAGAATTTTAGCAAAGCGATGAGCAGCTACTTTGTGCCGCCGGAAGCCAAAGAGGTACTGCCCATCGTGCCTTTTAGTCCCTTACCCGGCGGCGCACTCACGGCCAACACCCAAATGTTACGCGACAATGGCCTGATGGATAAATTTGATGAAATAACAATGGCTATGGGCGAAGTGGTGCGTAAGGGCGGCTTTGGGACATCGGTAACGCCGGTATCGCAGTTTTACTTTCAGCAAGCCTTTAACAACGTCATGTTTGGCGCTTGGCAAAAAATTGCCGAAGGCTACGGCCAAATGGTACTGGGCTACTTTGGTAAAACACCAACCCAGCCCGACGCGGAGGTTATTAAGATAGCTAGTGAGCAACTCAACCTACAGCCCACCAGCGAGCCGGCTCTAAAAATCAACGACGCTAATCCTAAGCTGGCCTTAAGCGCCATTAAAGCCGAGCTGGAAAGGCGCGGCCTGCCGGTAACCAATGAAAACCTCTTTATCGGGGCCAGCTGCGAGGAGAAAGGCTACCTCTTTTTGGAGGGTAAAGGGCAAGTGAATGTACGCAAGGTTGAGGCTAAACCCGAAGTAGCCCAGCAACCTAAAGTAAATAAGAGCAATGAAGTTACCATCAATCTTAACGGTAAAGCTTATCAGGTTAAGCTAGAGGGTGGTAAAGCGCTCATAAATGGCCAAAGCTATAGCTATACAGTGGGTGAAACACAAACTACTAGCTCCCAGCTTTCAGCTTTCAGCTCTCAACTTTCAACTATTACGGCTCCTATGCCCGGTATCATTTTAAAGTTAAATGTGGCCGAAGGCGACAGCGTGCAGGCCGGCGACACCCTACTGGTGCTGGAGGCCATGAAGATGGAGAATCCCATTAAAGCAAAGGCTACTGGGGTAGTTACCGCCTTAAAGATTACACAAGGCGAGCAAGTAAAAGCCGGCCAAGCTTTACTTACTATAAAATAAGGAGAATCTATGACCTTTATAGAAGTAGTACAAGAGGTGTTGGCCACCACCGGCTTTGCCCAATTTACCCGCTGGGGCGGCAACTTTGCCGAAAGCGGGCCGGCGCACCTTTTAATGATAGCGGTGGGACTGGGTTTAGTGTACCTAGCCATTAAAAAACAATATGAACCTTTGTTACTTTTACCTATCGGGATAGGGGCCATTTTTGCCAACATTTTAGGGGTAGAACCCTTAATGGGAGCGGTAAGCCATAGCTTTGTTGATAGCGAAGGGGTGATACAAACCGTTTACGGCGGTTTTATCGGCCAATTTTATCAGCTGGGGCTAGAGGCTGGCCTCTTCCCGCTGCTTATCTTTTTTGGCGTGGGAGCGATGATAGATTTTGGCCCGCTTATCGCCAATCCCAAAATGCTGCTCTTAGGAGCGGCGGCGCAAATCGGTATCTTTGGGGCAATGATATTGGCCCTCGTGCTTAGCGCCACTCTGCCCTTTATTAACTTTAGCTTGGGTGATGCCGCCTCTATCGCCATTATCGGCAGCAGCGATGGCCCTACCACCATCTTCACCACCACCCGCCTTGCCCCCGAACTGCTCGGTGCGGTGGCCATTGCCGCCTACAGTTATATGGGGCTGCTGCCCATCATTCAGCCGCCCATTATGCGCGCCTTAACCACCAAAGCCCAGCGCCGCATTAAGATGGCGCAGCTGCGTGAGGTAAGTCAGCTGGAAAAAATCTTATTTCCTATCATCGTGATTATTCTTACCGCGCTCTTTTTCCCGGCGGCGGCCCCGCTGATTGGTGCGCTGATGTTTGGTAACCTTTGTGCCATGAGCGGCGTGGTAAAACGCCTAACCGACACAATGGCCGGCCCGCTTATTAATATGATAACCATTTTTATCGGCCTTGCGGTGGGTAGCCGTATGCAGGCCAGTATGTTTTTAACCATTAACACTTTAGGCATTATCGCACTCGGCTTATTC
>WRBN01000041.1 GCA_009784515.1 Spirochaetaceae bacterium
CAAACTATGCGCGACCATTTACGTAATAATGGTTTTAATGCTTTTGCAGCTATGAACAGCGAGGGTGTTATCCGTATAGAGATACGCGGCGTGCCGCGCGCAGAAGCCGATGCTTATGTAGAGCGGCTGCGCCGGGTGGGGATAGAAAACCCGCTGGTAAGAAGGTAGTTTATTATTAGTTATCAAGAAAAAATATATTATCATCAGACCAGTCAACCCAAATGAATTTAACGGGGACTATAAAGTTTTGCCCATCAAAGGGAAAGCTTAGTATGTAACGTTTTTCATACCATTGGTCCATCACTTCCTAGTTACCTTCCAATAATGAAAAAAAGTTTATAAAAAAATAAAGTTTTTAGCACAAAATCTCTCCTTTAAGCAAAAGCTTGTTAAAATAAGTTTTATGTGTTAAAGTACGGCTATAAGCCTAAGGGCTTTGGTAAACAGAACGCTTTCGTATAAGGAAAATCCTATATGGAGGTGTAAAAAATGTATGTAAGTGAAAAGAAACTACTACGAGCATTGTTGTTTACCGCATATATGCTCGTAATAGCCTTACAACGGTTGTATTAATTACAACCTACATTAACTATTCACTTTTACCGGCATTTTTACCGTACTTTTTAATTAGCTCTTCGCTTACATTAGCAGGGGCTTTGGCATATTTAGCAAATTCCATACTAAATTCGGCTTTCCCTTGCGTGTTGCTGCGTAAGGTGGTGCTGTAACCAAACATTTCGCTAAGCGGCACTTCACTTTCAATCACGCAGTTTTTGCCTTCTTCGGTACTGCCGAGTATCATACCACGCCGTTGGTTAATGGTTCCTAAAATAGTCCCCTGAAACTCGCTTGGTCCTTCAACCACTACTTTCATAATAGGTTCAAGGATTTGCGGCCCAGCTTTTAGGTAAGCCTCACGGAAACCGCCGCGGGCGGCAACTTGGAAGGCCATATCGCTACTGTCTACCGGGTGGTATTGGCCGTCATTAATGGTACATTTAACACCTACGATAGGGAAACCGATAAGCCCGCCCTTATCGAGGCAGCTCTTAAAGCCTTTATCACAGCTCGGTACAAATTCGGTGGGGATAACACCACCCTTAATGCTGTTCACAAATTCGTATTCGCCTTCCATTGGGTCGATAAATCCGGCCACACGTGCATATTGGCCGCTACCGCCGGTTTGCTTTTTGTGAATGTAATTAAAATCGGCGTGTTTGGTGATGGTTTCGCGGTAAGCTACCTGCGGCGCACCGGTGGTAACTTCGGCTTTATACTCACGCTTCATACGTTCAATGTATACTTCAAGGTGTAGCTCACCCATACCTTGCACAATGGTTTCGTTACTTTCGGGGTCAACAAAGGTGCGGAAGGTGGGGTCTTCTTTGGTAAAGCGGTTAAGAGCTTTGGCCATATTATCGGCGGCTTTTTTATCAACAGGCTTTACCGAAAGGCTGATAACGGGGGCCGGCACGTACATACTGGTTAAGCTGTAATTTACCTTTGGGCTACAAAAGGTGTCGCCGCTGGCACAATCAATACCAAAAAGGGCGGCAATATCACCGGCCGGCGATTCGCTAATGTCGCTCATTTCGTTACTGTGCATACGTACAAGGCGGCCAACTTTAAATTTCTTTTGGGTGCGGCTGTTAATAAGCTCATCACCTTTTTTAATGGTCCCCTGATAAACGCGTATGTAGGTAACCTGCCCGTATTGGCCATCGTCTAATTTAAAGGCAAGGGCTACGGTAGGTTTGGTAGCATCGCTGGCTAAAATTACTTCGGCTTCGTTATTAGCAAGGTCTAGGGCTTTGTTGGTAACTTCGGCCGGGTTAGGTAAGTAGCTAATAACGCCATCTAACACCGGTTGCACGCCTTTATTTTTGTAGGCGCTGCCCATCATTACCGGCACTAATTGCTCGGCGATGGTCCCTTTGCGGATAGCGGCTTTAATTAAATCGCTGGGAATGCTTGCGCCATGCTCATCTTCCATCACCATTTCCATCAGCTCATCGCTAAAGGCGCTAACGCTATCCAGCATTTGAGCACGGTACTTTAAAGCGTCTTCTTTCATGTTGGCAGGAATTTCGCCCACTTCAAATTTTCCTTCGTCATCAAAGGTGATAGCTTTCATTTCAATTAAATCTACTACACCTTTAAATTGGTCTTCTAGGCCAATCGGTATTTGAATAAGCACCGAGTTTAAGTTAAGCTTATCGCGCAGTTGTTCTTTAACCCTAAAAGGGTTAGCACCGGTGCGGTCGCACTTATTAACAAAGGCAATGCGCGGCACATGGTAACGTTTAAGCTGCCTGTCTACCGTAATAGATTGGCTTTGCACACCGGCTACCGAACATAGCACTAAAATAGCGCCGTCTAATACACGTAAGCTGCGCTCTACTTCAATGGTAAAGTCGACGTGGCCGGGTGTATCAATTAAGTTAATGTCGTTATCGTCCCAGCTAATGTTGGTAGCGGCGCTGGTAATGGTAATACCGCGTTCGCGCTCCAGCTCCATGTGGTCCATAGTGGCCCCAACGCCGTCTTTCCCTTTAACATCGTGAATGGCATGAATTTTGTTGCTAAAAAACAAAATACGTTCTGATAGGGTAGTTTTGCCCGAATCGATATGGGCGCTAATACCAATATTACGTACCTTTTGAATGTCCATAAAATTTCCTCAATATTCCTTAAATTATTTGCTAAACCATTATATTGATAACTAAAACTTTTGGCAAGGCCACTAGAGGTTTTTGTAGAGGTAAAGGGTTAATTAATTTTGATAAAAGAGGATAAATAGATAGGTAGCATTGTAAATTATCGACAGGGGCTATGCTGTCTAAAAGAAAAAATTTAGTAATTTAAAATTTGCCATCTTACATTTTGTGTGCTATAATTAAGCAATATACTTATTAAGAGGGTTTTATGAGCGAACTACAAATAAAATTAAATAGTTATTTACAGCAAGAAACCAATCCTATCTTTTTGAAAGAAGCGGAAGGGGTAAAAACGAACGAAGCCGAATTGGCCGAGCGGTTTAGCAGCTATCTGGCTTTTGGCACCGGCGGTATGCGCGGCTTAATTGGCGCAGGGTACAGCCGTTTAAATCCTTACACCATTAAACGGGCCGGGCAAGGGGTGGCTAATTACCTTAAAAAAGCCTATCCTAATAAGCCGCTTAAAGTAGCCATTAGTTACGATACCCGCAACTACAGCGAGCTTTTTGCTAAAGAAACGGCTTTAATCTTTGCGGCTAACGGCTTTACGGCTTACTTAAGTGATGCAGCCCGCCCTGTACCGTTGCTTAGTTTTGCTGTGCGCCATTACGAGGCCGATGTAGGTATTATGATAACGGCCAGCCATAACCCGCCGGCTTACAACGGTTACAAAGTTTACGGCAGCGATGGTTGCCAAGTGCTGCCGCCGCACGATGTAGGTATAGAGGACGAAGTTGGTAAAGTAATCGCTATTAATAATATTAACTATGATGAGGCGGTAAACAAAGGGCTCATTATTACCATAGGGGAGCAGTTAGATAAAGCTTACGGCCAGTTAGTGCAAGGTTTGTGGCGTTATATAGATTACAACCCGCTGGACCAAATAGAAGCCGAAGATAGCAGCCTAACCCCAGCGAGCGATGTTAAACTTAATCCTGCCGGTTATACCATCAGTTATACGCCGTTACATGGCAGCGGTTATTTGCCTGTTTATAATAATTTAACTAAAGCCGGCTTTAAGGTTGTGATACCGGAGGCGCAAAGGCTGCCCGATGGCAACTTTCCTACCGTTAAAGTGCCTAACCCCGAATACGCCGAAACTTTACAGCTAGCCATCGAGCTGGCAAAAAAAGAAAAGGCCGCCTTAGTACTGGCTACCGACCCCGATGCCGATAGGTTAGGCCTTGCCGTTTTACATAACGGCGAATATAAACTGTTGACCGGTAACCAAATAGGGGCCTTGCTTTTAGATTATCTTTGCCATAGCCGCAAGGAACAACACGAACTGCCGGCCGGTAGCTATTTTGCCAACACTATTGTTACCAGTAATTTGCAAAATTTAATTGCTAAAAGTTATGGTTTAAAAGATTACCGCCTGCTTACCGGCTTTAAATATATTGGCGAAACCATCGCTAAAGAGAGCGGCGTTTTTATCTTTGGCTGCGAAGAAAGTTACGGCTACTTAGCCACCCCAGAGGTGCGTGATAAAGATGCCGTTTCGGCAGCTTTGCTTACCGCCGAGATGGCTTTGTATTATAGTAAGCAAGGTAAAACTTTACTGGATAAACTTAACGAGTTATATACAAAGTTTGGTTACTTTGAGGAACACCAAGTAGCCCACGATTTTCCCGGCCTTGCCGGCTTAAAAGCTATGCAAACCCTTATAACCAAGCTGCGGCATAATCCTGTAAATTGGCCGGAGGCTACCGTTAAGATAATTGATTACTTAAAAGATACCGATTTACCCAAAAGTGATGTGCTGGAATATAACTTAGCCGGCGGCACCAAAGTTATTGTACGGCCCAGCGGCACCGAGCCTAAAATTAAATTTTATATTTTGGCCCAAGGCGAGGATAAAGCAGCTATTGATGTGTTAGTAACGGCCATTAAAAAGATAATTAATGAGTTATTAACGGTTTAAATTTAACTTTTTTATCTACCGTGTGTAAACAAAATCCGCACGGTAGATAAAGCTGTTTAGCTGGGTTCCGCTTCTGGCTCTTTAGCTGTGTTAAGCAGTTCGGCTATACGCACGCTGGCATCTTGTACATTTTCCACTCGTTTTTTAACGGTTTCCGAGCTTTCGTCTAGCTGCTGCATATCTTGGTTAATAATTTCGCTTTGTTTAAGTATGGCTGCAGCTCCGTCTCCAACATTTTCGATAGTTTTTTGAATAGTCTTAAGAGCCTCGATAATTTGCGCACTGCCCTCTTCTTGTTTAGCAGCGGTGGTATTTACCATATTAAAAACAAGACCAAAAGATTTATCCATTTCTTTAATTTCGTCAAAAATTAAGTTCATGGTATCAACAGTTTCGCTGGATACGGTACCTACCTGCGAAATGCGGCGTTCAATTTCGCTAATCCGCAGCGAAATATTACCAGATTCTTTAGCCGAAAGCTCGGCCAATTTACGTATTTCGCCGGCTACAACGGCAAAACCTTTACCGGCTTCGCCGGCGTGAGCCGCCGAGATAGCGGCATTCATAGCTAAAATATTGGTACGGCCGGTAATATCCGCGATACTTTTGTTGGCAACTTGTAAAGCTACAGCCTCTGTTTCAATTTGCCTTACTTCCTCTGCTAAACGTAAAAGCATAGCGTGGCCTTCGGCCGAAGTTCTGCTAAGGGCATCGGTGGTTTTGCTGGCATCTTGCACCATCGGGCTTAAGGCTTCTGTGCCTGCTATCATTTGCTGCACCGTTTGCGAGGAATTGGTTACCTGTGAAGCTTGCAGCTTAATGGCTTGGTTTAGAGCATCGATAGAATTAGTAATTTCGTTTACCGAAGTGGAGGTACGTACAATCGCTAATTTTTGCAAATCGGTACTATCCTGCATATTTTTTATACTATCGTTGATAGAACCTAAGTTATCTAACGAACTGACAATTATCCCGTTAAGTTGTTCGCTGCGCCCCGATGCCTGTAAAAGGTGGTCGTTAAGTTTATTAATATTGGTTTTAAGGCTATTGCGTATCTCCATTAAAGCCTTTTGGATAAGCCCCAGCTCGTCTTTACGATAGCTGCTGAAGCCGGCAGCAAAATTCATTTTAGCTAAGGCATCGGCTATTTCCTCTATATTTTGTACGGTGGCGCTAAAAGATACCGAAACAAGAAAGGCAAAAACTAAGGATATAACTAAAGAGATTGCTAAAGTAATAAAAAAGGTAATAAGTGAACGGGTTCTTAAGTCATTAACATCTCGCACATTAAAGTCGGCAGCCCATACGGCGATAACTTGCCCGGCTTCCCAAATGGGTAAAAAGGCCGTTACTAAGGTGCCCCATTCCGGGTCGATGTATTGGTTTGTTAGGGTTACTATTCCCGTATTAAAGGCAGCGCTAAGTTCTGGCGGTACCTCTCCCCATTCCTCTACATCGATAACACCCGGCGTATCATAACTAGAGGCAAGAAAGTAATAGCTTCTGTTAGCCGCTGTGCCGCGCCTTTCCACTAAGTAAACATAGGCTAAATCGAAAGTACTGGCTATTTTAACTAAAGTGGTGGTAAGGCTTTCATGAAAAGCGCTCGATTCGCTACCGGCATCTTCGGCAGTTAAATAATTTACTTGGCTGCTCTCTATAGGGTGTAAGGCAGCAACCAAGTTTACCGCATTGGTTAAGGTGCTTTCGTAACTTTGGCGCACAAAGTTTTGGTATTGGTTAAAAATAGGCAAAGCGGCGCTAATAAAAATTAGTGCACCTAATCCTAGAAAAAGAAAAAAGAATTTCCATCTTAAGCTATGTATTCCCATAATTTTAATTAATACTCCTATTTAAGTAAACGGTATTATGGTTAGTTTAACTTTACGTTTTACAGTAAAATTTTACTTTATCAGATAATTTGATTTTTTACTAGTACCTATAAGGGGTTTTAAAAAAATTAAGCTTAAAATGTAAAGCTGCAAGTAACTTGACAAAACCTTTACGGGTATGTTAAGGTAAAGCTGCCTTTAAGTTAGGCCACGTGCGGCTGTTATTAGCCAAACCTTGTCAGGTCCGGAAGGAAGCAGCAATAGGTTAAGTACAGGGCGATGCGTTAAGCTTAACTTAAAGGCTTTTTTATACAATTAAAAGGTAAAAGTTGAGAACTGATAGTTGACAAACACAGAATAAGAGTTACAATCTTTCAGTTTTCAGTTTTCAGTTTTCAGTTTTCAGTTTTCAGTTATAAGCTATTAATGGCCGTAGGTTTATCGCTATTAAACTGTTGTAGTAATTTAGTCCCGGCCTCTTCGTAATCGGTAGTAGTTTTATGATAAACACCATACAAAGCATACGCAGGGTAGTAAGTTAGGCCGCATAAATGGCTAATAGCTTGCCAGTGGGCTAAAAAAATATCTAAAGGGTAACAGTTGCGGCCTTGTGTGCGGTAAATTTCGGCTACGCCGCCGCAGCTGGCGGCAATGAGTAGCTCTTTACCTTTTAAAGCGTGCCGGCTGCCGTAAGCAAAACCATCTAAGATAATATCTTCGCACCATTTTTTAACCAATGAAGGCTCGCCGTACCAGCGGATAGGAAAAATAAGTATTATTCTATCGTGATTGGCCAATAATTGTTGTTCGGCAGCTACATCAAAACACCAGTTACTCTGGGCATTTATTAATTTGTGCAGGGTTATATCACCTTGTTGTTCAAAATATTTAAACCAAGCGGCGCTTACCTGCGAGCTTGCCCAATCGGGGTGACCAAAGATAGCTAGCTTTTTCATTGTTTTCTCTCCTGTACTTTTATAAAATACACCCTAAAGATAATATTATCTTAAAAAAAAGCTAGCAATTTTTGATAAATTAGATTATATTTAATAAAAGTATTATTATTTTAATTTTTAAAGAGGCGGCTTTTAACCGTTATCGAGGGAGTTTAAATGCCAAAAGACGATTTAATTGGGGGCTCGTTGTGGGAGCGTTATAGTAGCAAGGTGGCGGCGCGTATGAACGATCCGCAGGCACGCGGTGAGCTGACGGAGGAAGATGCTCAAAAATTAGACGGCCGTCTTATCGTGGCCGACTATGGGGCCGAAAGCTGCGGCGATGCCGTTAGGTTATATTGGGTAGTATCACCGCAGGGTAAAATATTAGCGGCCAAATTTAAAAGTTTTGGTTGCGGTACGGCCATCGCAGCCAGTGATATGATGGTAGAAATGACTATTGGTAAAACCGTTGACGAAGCGGTGCAAATTACCAATATAGATGTAGAGCAAGCTTTGCGTGATAACCCCGATGAAGCCGCCGTGCCGCCGCAAAAAATGCATTGCAGCGTAATGGCCTACGATGTGATAAAAGAAGCCGCCGCTATTTATTATGGTAAAGAAAAAAGCGACTTTGACGACAACGAAATAGTTTGCGAATGCGCCCGGGTTAAGCTGCGTACCATTAAAGATGCCATACGTATTAATAATTTAACTACCGTAGAAGAAATTACCAACTATACCAAAGCCGGCGCTTTTTGTAAAAGCTGCGTAAAACCCGGCGGCCACGAAGCCAAAAAATATTATTTAGTAGATATTTTACGCGAAACTCGGGCCGAAATGGCTAAAGAAGCCGGCGAAGAGCCTGCCGCTTTAAAATTTGAAGATTTATCGGGCTTTCAGCAGGGCAAGAGGTTAGAGGAATATTTACAGGCCGAAATTTTACCTTTGTTAGCCCGTGATGGCGGCAGCGCTACTATAGCCGATTTTAGCGCCCAAGATGGCCGCTTTATTGTTAAGCTAAAATTCGCTGGAGCCTGCGCCGGCTGTGCCGGAGCAAATACCGGTACGCGTACGGCTATCGAGCTGGCTATGCAAAGTGATATTTCGCCCAATATTAAAGTGGAGCTGGTATAAAAAGCCGTTTTTAATAAATACTACATATTGTAGCAGAAGCCCTCCACCGGAGGGTTTTACTTTTCTTATACATTTTTATTTTAATTAATAGTAATAAGTTATAATTTGTGTATCATTATTATACAATTTATTTGTATATTCTTTATTGACACTTTCTATATATCGTATTAAACTAAAATGTCAAATTTAATACAAATAGATGACAACTGTAAAACGAAGGAGGATTTTTCGTGAACAAATTAGCTAAAAAAGGCTTAGGTATGCGTATGCTCGATAACATCGAGCGGGTAGGTAACAAATTACCGCACCCGGCTACACTCTTTGCCATTTTAACCTTAGCGGTTATTTTAATTTCTACTTTATTGTGGGCTCTTGGGGTTAGCGTTAGCTTTACCCAAATTGTGGCCGGCGAAGCTACCGAACGTACCGTAGCGGTGATGGGCTTGCTTTCTCCCGATGGTATTAGGTATATGGTTACCAGCTTTGTCAGTAACTTTGTGCTCTTCCCGCCGCTGGGTATGGTGCTTATTGCTATGGTGGGTGTTACCATCGCCGAAGGCAGCGGTTTAATTGATGCCAGCTTGCGTAACATTGTGCTTAAAGCTCCAAAACGTTTAATTACCGTGATTGTGGTTTTTGCCGGTATTATGAGCAGCATTGCTGCCGACGTAGGTTATGTTGTACTTATTCCTTTAGGTGCCGTTATTTTTGCCGCCAGCGGCCGTCACCCGCTAGCGGGCTTAGCCGCTGCTTTTGCCGGTGTTAGCGCCGCTTTTTGCGCCAGCTTGCTTATTACTCCGCTTGACGCCCTGCTGGGCGGTATTACTCAAGCCGCCGCTCAAATTATGATACCCGATTATATCGTAACGCCCGCCGCTAACTTATTTTTTAATATGGTTAGTACCGTCTTTTTAACGATACTGGCTACTATTATTACCGAAAAGATTGTTGAGCCCCGTTTGCCCAAGTGGGAGGGCGGTAATAACGAAACCATCGAGCAGCTAACCCCGCTGCAAAAGAAAGGGCTGCGTAACGCTACCATCAGTATTATTCTTTTTGCCGTACTTATGGCCTTAACTATTGTGCCTAGCTGGGGTATTTTACGTAACCCTACTACGGGCGGCATTTTAATATCGCCCTTTTTTACCGGCCTTATTACCATTATGATGTTGTTTTTTATGATACCCGGTATTGTTTATGGCCGTACCGTAGGTACAATTAAGAACGATAAAGATGTTATTGGTTTAATGGGTAAAAGCTTTGCCGATATGAGCAGTTATTTAGTTTTAGTATTTTTCTCGGCTCAATTTATTGCTTACTTTACACAATCTAACTTAGGCACCTTAATTGCCGTTGGCGGCGGTAACTTTTTACAGGCAATGGGTATTGGCGGCGTACCGCTGATTATTGCTTTTTTACTTATTGTTACCGTTGTTAACCTTTTTATTGGCTCGGCTTCGGCTAAATGGGCGCTTTTGGCCCCCGTTTTTGTACCGATGTTTATGGTGGTTGGTTGGTCGCCCGAATTTGTACAGGCACTTTACAGGGTAGCCGATAGCTCTACTACCATTATTACGCCTTTACTAAGTTACTTTGCTTTAATTTTAACTTTTATGCAAAAGTACGACCCTAAAGCCGGTATCGGTAGTTTAACGGCCCTAATGATGCCTTATGCCGTACTCTTCCTGTTCTTTTGGGGATTATTGGCTATTGTTTGGTATCTTACCGGTGTACCGGTTGGTCCCGGAGCTCCTATCTTTTTGCTTCGTTAAAAGAACCAAAGCCCTCCATCGGAGGGCTTTGGTTATATATTTATTGCTAAAGTGCAAGAGCAAGTTAAAAGTTATTTAGATAAATTGTCAATATTGACATATAAGATAAATAGAGTTACACCTTACAAGTGAAAGAAGTATTACGCACTAAAGCTTATATTAAGTGGTTTGATAAACTTAAAGATGATACAGCTAAAAAATACATAAGAAGCCGTACAGTTAGTTTGCAACAAGGTTACGCTGGTAATAGTAAGTTTATTGTTGATAGTAATGGTATTTATGAGCTTCGTATCCATTATGCTAAAGGCTATAGATTATATTACAAAGAAATTAAAGGCCAGATAATTTTATTACTTTTAGGTGGAGTTAAGGATAGCCAAGCCGAAGATATTAAACGGGCCAAGAAGTTAGCTAATAACTATAAAGAGGTGTAAAATGGAAAAAGAACAGGAACTTGAAGAGTTAGGCTTAATTGAAGAAGATTTTGAAGCTACTAAATGGAATTTAGCAGATGATCTTGATAGTCAAGAAGAGGTTCTGGCTAACATCAAATTTGCCCTAGAACAAAATGATTTTAACTTTTTAATAGCTATATTAGAGGCTCTACCGCGCAGTAAGGCTGCTTCTGTTTTTAATCTAAGCCATAATGATAAAGCTACTACCAATAGCTTACTGAGCAAATTGGGTATACAAATAAAGCTAGAAAATGTTAATGCGGTCGCCATAAGCTAATACTAAAGACGAGTAAAAATTATAAATACCTGTTTATTATCAAAATTATAAACCTTTAGAGGAAGCGCTAAAAATATAAGCTAGGCATTAAACCTAGCTTTTCTATTCTTTAGTAGCCTGTTCAACTAAACAAGCAGTTAATCCTTACAAAGTAGTACTTAGCTATTAATTTAAGTAATGAAATACTTATAATGTTCTTTATTATTATTAGTGCATTTATTTGACAAATAACTTAAAATAGTTTATACTTTTTGTAGTTTTAAGGAAAATGGAGGATTTATGAAAAAAATTTTAACTATGTTATCACTTGTACTCGTTTTATTAGTTGGCTGTAATCCTAAAGAGCCGGAACTTGTTCATTATTACGATTTATTTTTAACAGATGTTTCTGTTGGGGCTTATAATCAATTAATTGCTGATAATTTTGTGCGCAGTACGGTTTACAGCGGGAGTAGAGCCCAGCAAATGTTGAATATTATTGCTAATAACCCTACCGCTAACCCCGATTTTATTTATCATGAAAGACGTACTATAGAGCAAACTTTAACATGGCTTAGCAGCTTTAATTTACCCAGCGCTTTAGGCAGCTTAGCAAAAGATAGTATGACAGCTTATTATTATATTGGTCAAGATAATTATTATTATGCTGTTTTTGTAGAAGATGTTACCAATAATAGAGCAAGACACGGGTTAAATAGTTACTTAGGTAATTTGGTTATTTCGCAAAACGAAACTATGCAACTCACCAAAATAGCTCAATAATGACAAATACCCCCTTTAATAAAGGGGGTATACCTATTAGCTTTGAGCTTTACCCACTAAACATAACCAACTAGCCTCGCAGGCCAGCTCGTCTCCAATAAAAACTTTGCCCTCTTGTTTTAACATCGGGCCGCCGGCACGTAAGTTGGTAACTTCAAAGCGGGCCAATTCACCGGGCCTTACTTGCCGCCTAAATTTAGCTTTTTCGACACTGGCTAAAAAAAATAAATCGTCGTCTTTAATTAAGCCTGCCTCACGTACACCGGCCCCGCCGCATTGGGCTAGGGCCTCTACCAAAATGACGCCGGGTACCACCGGGTACTGCGGAAAGTGGCCGGCAAAAAAAGGCTCATCGGCGCTAAAAAGTTTTTCGCCTACTATCTCTTTTTCGTTTACACTAATTAAACGGTCTACAAATAAAAAGGGTTGGCGATGGGGGATAAGATTAATAATATCGGTCATTTGTTTATTCCTTCCTCAATTCGGCCGTCTCGGCTTCGATGGCGGCCAATCTTTGCTCTAATATTTCGGGTGAAAGTGTGGGTACAGCTTCTTCTTCGTTAAAAAATTCTACCGTACCAGAGGCAATATTACAAATAGCGGTAACAACTTTAATTTTACCGCTGGTTACAGCCTTATGGATAACCGGGCTTTTTAACAGCTCTTCTTTGCTAAGTAAGGTTACCTGTTTGGTTACAGTGTTTATATCTTTACCGGCAGCTAATTTACCGGCTTTTTTGAGGCTGTTTACCACTTTGCCTAAATCGCCCTCAAATTTCTGATTGTTTATAGCAGCTTCAATTATACCGCATTGGGTATGGCCCATTACCACAATTAAAGGCACATTTAAGTTGGTTACGGCAAATTCTAGCGAGCCTACCTGCGAGGAGGCGGCAATATTGCCGGCTACCCGCACCACAAAAATATCGCCAAAACCGGCGTTAAATAAAATTTCCGGTGGCACGCACGAATCGGCACAAGATAATATGGCCGCATAGGGGCTTTGTCCGGCAGTTAAGGGGGTTAAGCTGCTGTTATAACTTTTGTAATTACCGGCTAAAAAACGAGCGTTACCATCTTTTAAAGCGGTTAGGGCTTCGTTTGGTGTCGTATTCGACATAAAATTACCTCTTTCTAGAGTTTAGGGTATTTTTAGCAATTTGTCAATTATTATTTCTAATAGATTATCAGACTATTATAACAAGTATATTGGCTATAAAATGGTAAAAATTTTCTTTACATATTTATAAGCTGTGGTAAAATATAAATTGAGGGTAAAAAATGATAAAAAAATATATGGATAGACGCACTCATAAAAAGATAGAAGCCATTCAGTATTACGGCCCTAATAACGCAGTAAATTTAAAAGAAATTGAAGATTTAGTTATGCATACCTCTTACAAAACTATCAATTTTAAAGGTAATCGTTTTACCATTAACTCTTTTAGCTCTATCGGTATTAAAATTGAAGTAGAGGTTTTCCCGCTGGATTTTGTCGTAAGAGAAAATTACTCTAAATTTTACGCTTACAGTGCCGAAGACTTTATCAAAAATTACCAAGAACTAGATTAATAAACCCGGTAAAATTTGGCGGCTACTTTATTAATCCCAGTTGCTCAAAAGAGGCGGCGGCAGCGAGCATGGTTTGCTGCGGGGTGTGTTGCCGCCACTTTAAGAGTTCTTCGGCTTTTTGGCAGCTATGCGTGTAGCTGCGGTTAAGCATAGGCGTTAAGGCTCTTAAGGCCGGGACAAAGTTGGCCAAAAACCGCACGGTAAAGTTAGAAAAAACTTTTGCGGGGGCTTTACAGTGCGGGTAATGAGTGCGGTAAAGCTGAGCCACCTGCGGCATAGTAATGGTTTGGCTGGCCGCTAAAAAACGCTGGTTAATGGCGGCTTCGCTTTCTAAAGCTAAACGGTGCAAAACGGCTAAATCGCGCACATCACTTACCTCTAAAGGGATATTAATAGCTTTTGGTAAATTCCCATTAATTAACCTAAGTAACAAAGCTACACTGCTTGTATTACCCGCACTCATAATAGGGCCAAAAACGGCGCCGGGTAAGATAGTAGTTAATGGCAAATTGTTTTCTTTAGAAAATTTCCATGCAGCTCGTTCGGCCGCCAATTTAGAAAGGCGGTAAGGGTCTAGCTGGGGGTTATTTTCATCGCTCCAAAAACTTTCATCTAATATTACTTTACCAACGTTGGTTTTAGGAGTACAAGCCGCCAACGAAGAAGTCATGACCACTCGTTTAACCCCTGCCGTTACAGCATTTTGTAAAATATTAAGAGTACCGCCTTCGGCTACCGCCCGTAGTTGAGCCGCACTTTCTTTGCCCGAGCCTAAAGGCGAGGCCACATGGATAACCCCATCTGTTCCTGTAAAACCTTCTGTCCAGCCATCTTTGGTGGTTAAATCGGCCTTAAAAGCCGAAAGATATTCTAACTTATCGGGGCTGATAAAATTTTTAAGCTGCTCTTTTAAAGCCTTTAATTTAGCTAGATCGCGCAGGCTTACCCTTACGTGATAATCGTTGTTAAGAAATTCGTCTATAATAAAACCGGCGATATATCCGCCGCCGCCGGTAACGGCTACTGTTTTGTGCATATTTAACCTTGTGCTTTCATAAAAATTTAGCTGTGCAGGGTTTAAACCTGCCAAATTATGTGCATATATGTTAATTAGTGTACTTTATTCCATCTACGATGTCAATACGGTACATCATTAGGTAACTATCCTTTTATAGGCATTAAAAATCATTTTTTATTTACAAGAAATATTAGAATAATTCCTATTGAAATTACATTCATAAATGTCTATAATCTCTAATGAGATAAAAGAAGGCTCTAATTTCTTAACAAAAGATGTTATTGTTGCTAGACCAGATGGAAGGCAAGTATCTTTAATTCATAACTCAGGTGCATTAAATAGATTAGATAGATTGACAGCCGCAAATTACAGTATGAAAATAAACACCAATGTCTGTAAAAATAAAATTATAACTAATAAAGATGTAAGTGTTATGTTACAGGCAACATCAATTTACACGCAAGGAGATGGAAAAAAATGGGAGGTAAGTGAAATGTTAAATATAATGTTAGACATTGCTAAGACATCACTTCAAATGTTAGGGCGGGATATTTTTAATCAACTTACCAAATTTAAGAATTCCAAAAAATAATCATGCCAAGAACAGTAAATCGTTCTCTATTAGACAACGCTAAAAACAACAAAAACGATGAATTTTATACTCAATTTGTCGACATTGAGCGAGAGTTAAAACACTATAAAGAGCAGTTTGCGGGTAAGGTAATTTATTGCAACTGTGATGACCCCTATAAAAGCAACTTTTTTAAATATTTTGCTCTTAACTTTAACCATCTTAAACTTAAAAAACTTGTTACTACCTATTATACGAGGAAGAGCAAAAACTTAGAGCTTTTTGATAGTAAGGACTCTCAAGAAAAGAATATAAAATATTCTCATAAAATCATTGTTACCGAACAATTACCCAATACTAATGATAACCTAATCAATATAGAACATATTTTACATAACCCTAAAAATAGCTTTAGTAAACTTGAAGGTAATGGTGACTTTAGAAGCAATGAGTGCCTAACCTTACTTAAAGAAGCTGATATAGTGGTTACTAATCCTCCTTTTAGTTTATTTAGAGAATATATAGATACTCTAGTTAAATATAGTAAAAAATTTCTAATAATTAGCCCCGTTAATGCTCTTACATATAAAAATATTTATCCTTTAATAAAGGAAAATAAAATTTGGGTAGGAATAAATTTAGGGCGTGGTATATCAGGGTTTATTGTTCCTGAATATTATGAATTATATGGTTTAGAGACAAAAATAAATGAATATGGTGAAAGAATTATTTCACCTAATAATTGTATGTGGCTAACTAATTTGAATAATACTAAACGACAAGAATTTATCCCTCTTACTAAAAAATATATTGGCAATGAATTTGCGTATCCTCGTTATTGTATATGTTAAGCTATTCGAGGACAAGCTATAATGAAAGAAGGAGAAAGTTATGGCAGGTTCAAGGAATGAAATAGGGACACTAAACTCTTTAACGAAAGGGTTTATTCGTAACACAATA
>WRBN01000042.1 GCA_009784515.1 Spirochaetaceae bacterium
GAAAGAGTTACCAGATTTTAAAGACAAAGCGATTTTAAGAGTTTTAGAGCCTGCCGTAGGATTAGGTAGTTTTATATGGTTATTATCTGCTAAGTATCATGACAAAGTGATAGAGCTTGATGTAATTGATAAAAATAATGATACTATAAAGTTATTAAAGCTTCTACACAGTAAACAAATTATGGGAAATATTGTTATTAACTACATTAACGATGATTTTTTACTTTTTGATACTAAAGCAAAGTATGATATGGTTATTGGCAATCCTCCCTTTGGGAAAGTAGAGGATAAGTTATTACTTAACGAATATCGGTGTAATAATGATTTTTACAATAATATTACTGGTAATTTATTTGCTTTATTCTTAGAAAAATCACTAACTCTTAGTAATTATGTTGCCTTTATAACACCAAAATCATTATTGTCTGCCGCAGAATTTAATAAAACAAGGGAGTTAATTGAAAATAATTACGCTATAAAATCTATAATTGATTATGGTGAAGATGGGTTTGATGGCGTAAAAATTGAAACTATAGGAATAGTGATTGAAAAAGTTAAAAAAGATAATTATGATATTAAGGTTGAAAGTTATATTACACAATCAACTCACTTTATAAATAACAAGAATTTATTTGATATGGATTTTAATTTTTGGCTAATATATAAAGATGATTTTTTCATACAAATAAAAAACACTTTATTGCTTGCTGTCTATACTTGTTTCCGTGATAGAGTTATTACTAAAAGACTTACTAAAGATAGCGGTAAAATAAGGGTATTAAAATCCCGTAATATAGGTGACAATAAAATTATAGATATTGATAACTATGATAGTTATGTTGATGATATAACTAAATTAACCGTAGCCAAATTTATTAATTCTGGTGCTATATTAGTGCCAAATTTAACATATAAACCCCGTGCCTGCTTTATTCCCAAAAACTGCATAGCTGATGGCTCGGTAGCAATTTTGCAACCTATTAATGCCGATATTGAAGTAACAGAAGATGATTTAGCTTATTATGCCACTGATGAATTTGCTAGATTTTATGCCATAGGTCGTAACTTAGGGACAAGAAGTCTTAATATCGATAGTAATTCTGTTAAATTATGGGGGATAAAGAAAAGAAATGAACACCATTGTAGAGAGTTTTCTTATGGATAAAAATTTAGATATTAGAGTAAAAGGTAATAATCCTCGATTTGCTGACCAAAAGTGTACTCCTGATGTTCTTTGTTTTATTGTAGAGAGTATAGTGCATCTTAATAAGGATGTTTTTACTAGAGATGATATATGGAGTTCTAAAATATTTAATGATTATACCGTTTTAACTTTTGGTAAACCAAAAGCAAATAATCTTAACGCTTCAAACGAATACGATAAGTTTATCTCACAACCACTTGACTTACTAGCTTATGCAGGAGTAATTAGTAAGGATAGTAAAGCTCGACCCGCAATTTTTACTATTATAGACAATAAAGTTTTAGAATATATTTAAATTAGAGATAGAAACGCTTATTTCTTTTTAGTTGCTTATTTTACTAAATTATTTAAAGATTCAAACTTCAACTATATTTTTGAATTTTTAGATAAGGTTAGACCAACAAAAGATGATTTTAGTCTTTTGAAAGAAAAATTTGAAAAGTTTGTTAAAGCCAACTCTAAAATTGGTATGCGTGGTGCTGTTGATGGCGGAAAAAAGAGAAGTAAGTAGAATATTTACTAAGGTTATTAATCCACTTGCCTTAGATAAAGGAACTTATGGGACAGAAAGAGGACACTTATCTAAGAGCATTATATCTTATGGCGATATTGTTTATAATAGGGACAATTTTAGAGATATAGGTAAATTACCTCAAGGACTTACTCGTAAAGAAGCTACAGATATGATGGCTGCAACAGACAACTACAATAAGAGACTTATCGAAAAAGCTAAAGAAGTGGTACGGAAATACCATCCTTTTAGTGAAGTGTTAGATAATAAGAAAGGTAAAACAGGGCATATCCATCATATTTTTGAACAAAGCAATTTCCCCTCCATTGCAGCATATTTAGAAAACCTTATCGCTTTAACAGTTGGTCAACATTTAGAAAATGCACACCTTAACAGCAATACTCACACCAATGATGTTTTATATCAAGTTGTTTGTTTAAGAGCAAAAAGCCTTTCTATTGAAAGGGCTTTATCTAATGGTGATTTGATTTATAGTAAGCCGAATTTTATCTTTGTTATAAATACTGGCCTTAAATTACTAGAAACTGAAAATGAAATAAAACAAACAGCCGATTTCGATAGTATCAATAAGCAGATAGCCTCATTTTATAAAACACTTTGATTTTTTACTTAACTATGACTGACAAGTTATTCTGATATATAGCTTCCTGAGTTTATTACCAAAGAAAAAGCAAATAAGCTAGCTTATTTGCATAGGTATTACCTAATTAATCTAAGTCAGTGTTATGGGATACTTCCGAAATAAATTTTACTACCAATTGTCTAATTGTTATAGATATTAGCCTAGCTATATTTTTGAACGACATTTTAATTTTGCCATTATCATCTACTATAATATAACTTCCTCGTCTTATACATTCGGCTAATTCTTCTTCGTCTTTTAAGTTATTTTGCCTTATAACTTCATCTATAGTATCCTGAATTTCCTTTTTAGTATAATAACCTTTACCATCCATTCTTTTAATATGGCTATATTCAATTTCTTCCATTTAACAATAATAGCACGTTTTTAAAATTTAGCAAGCAAAATGTTTACCGCAAAAACCCATACTCCCACACTTTAGGCGCTATAACCTCGCCCAACAACTTATGCGCCTCACGCAGGGTTTTAACAAGGCCATTGTAGGTATCATCGCTGCTGGTAACATTCATGCGGCGCTTTTTACCTTCCTCATTAAAGCCGCAAAAATAGGAGCGTATATCATAAAAGCTGGCGTTTACGTTAGTGTTTTTGTCCTTTTTGTAGGCCTCTGTGTGGTAGTAAGCCCATAGCTGCCGCCCAGCGTTAAATACGGCCGTAGCCTGCGCACTAAATTGCAGGGGGATAGAAGGCACAAAACTTTTAGCGGCCAGCTCTTCGCCCAGTTCACCGCCAGTAGTGGTTTGGGCTAGCTTGCCCTGTATAAAATTAGTTATAAAGTTTGATTGAAACTTGGTAGCCGCATTTACCCCACTTTCAGTGAAGGGTAGCCAATGGTTAATACCATCTTCACTTTTAATGGTGTTAAAGCTGCTAAAGAGGGTGTAAGCTAGGCAGTTGTTATGAAACTGCGTATCATTTTGCCAAGTATCATAAGGCCATAAAAATAGATCACGATCATTAAGCCAATCTGCCTGTATACAATGACGAACCGCTAAATACACAACAGCAGGAATAAAAGTTGTTAAAGTAATGCTAAATGTAAACGCATGAGCTTTACTTTCAAGCATATTTTGAATGTAAACACCACGTTGGTGCTGAAAATCGTTACTATCTGCTTTAATTACTCCAATGGGGGTATTATTTTTATCTTTAAGGCTAGTTAACCATTTACTAATAACTTTTTGGTCATCATAACTATAAATATTTTTTAAAACTAATTCTTCACCTGCCGCATTATACACTGTAGCTGTAACTTTTTTAAATATCTTTTTTATTTTAGTGTCCCAAATATGAAAGCCTATAGGAAAATTTCCTTTAACATTATCAAAGGTATTTGACGGTACAATAAAAAGGCTTGGTAATGTTGCCTGAAAGAATTGGCGAAAAGTCGCAAAATTGGGAGCTTGAAATATTTTTAATTTTGAAAATATACCAATAGCACAACCCTCTATTTCATCATAAATACGTGCTAAAAATAGGGCAAATACCTCATTAGCTGCCTGTTTAATACTATTTTTATATTTATTATAAACATGATTTTCGGTACTAACGCCATCTTTATTCTCACCTGTGCCAACCACTGTTTTCATATTTCCTGCCTCCGCATAGGGAGGGTTAATATAAATAAGTAGTTTTTTACGTTTTTCAGGGTCATTCAAAATAGCCATTAAGCCATCGGGCACCTTACCGCCTTCGCTTACGGCCTTAAAGTCATCATTTAAAAAATCAAACTGAAAGATGTGCGCCTCTTTAAGGTTAGGGGTTTTGCCCTCTTTTATGCTTTGTTTTATTTCGGCTACATCGGCCTTATCAAGGGTACTGGCGTAAATGTTATAAGGTTCGGTAAGGCCCACCAGCAAATTGCCCGTACCGCAAGCACAATCCCATACGGTGTACTCACTTTGCCAATCTTCACCCAGCACTTCGCTGAGGTACTCTTGGCTCTTTTTTACCCAAATTTGCGGCGTAAAAAAGCTGCCTTTACGCTCGCGTATATCTTGCGGCACTAAAAGGTCGCGCCGTCCGCGTATGTAGCTATGCCATTCTTCTTTAGGTGGCCGCTGGTACTTAGCCCAAAATTGGGCATGAGCCGCCCCTTCATCACGAAAGGTAGCCGACCGCGTAACATAAGTACCCACTTCATCAATATTACGGTCAAACTCATATTTGTTTCCTTGCAGGCTCACAAATAAATCGGTGTATAATGAAAGGTTATTGTTACTTAATAAATCGGCCAAGTAAAAATCGCCATCAATTAAGCCGCTCTTTTTAGCCAGCAGCCAATCTACCCTAATGCTAGGGCTAACCACCTTACGCCATTTTTCATAAATACGCGTAAAATTGTTACGGGTAATAATGGCTTTGGTGGTTTGCGTAGTATTGGCTATAATGTTTTGCTTAATAAATAGCCTAAGCTCATCTTCAAAGCCGTTAAAGGTATAACTGATAGAGTTACCAGCTAAATATTTAGCCACTATAGCTTTATTTTGAGCAAAGTTAGGGTGTTTGTGGTTACTGGGTGTAACGCTCCAATCAAAGCTGCTTTCATTAAAGATGGGCAGTAAGGTGTGAAAGCTAACAAAGCTAATTTTGTGGCTATCAAAGCAAGCTAAATAGTTGGGTAGGTTTTCATCGCCCCTATCGTGGCTTTTTTTAAGGGTTAGCATAAGCTGGGTAAACATAAGGCTTTCTTCGCTAGCGGCCAGCTTAGCCTCGGCGTACAAAAGATGCTGCCCCGTTTTTTGGTTAAACACAATAAAGTCGATTTTATCAAGCTCTTGCGTCCACGTAACATCTTTATGGTTAAAAAAATCGTCATAAACTTTGTTTTTAAGGGCGTGCTCAGCAGCGATAGGGTTGTTCATGGTATAAAATAATACCACAAAAAACCGCTGCAAGCAATGCTTTTTACCCCGTTTTATGCTACACTCAACACACCGCAACTTAAAGGAGAGCCAACATGTACGTTAAAAAGTATTTATCACCCATCGCTGAGTATATTATTGAGGCCAGTGATGCTGGAATTGTAGGCATTTGGGCCAGCGGGCAAAAGTACTTTCCCGCCAATTTACCACCCGAAAGTGAATACTCTGTTTTAACTTCCGCCGCACAGTGGTTAAATGACTATTTTGCGGGCAACAACCCTTCATTAAACCACTTACCCTTAGCGCCGCACGGCAACGCTTTTAGGCAAGCTGTTTGGGCCGAATTACTTAAAATTCCTTACGGGCAAACCACCACTTACGGCGCTATTGCCCGCACCATTGGCTGTGGTTCGGCGCAGGCGGTGGGTGGCGCTGTGGGCCACAACCCCATTTCAATTATTATTCCTTGCCACCGAGTGCTAGGCAGTAACGGTACCTTAACAGGCTACGCTGGCGGCTTAAATATTAAAGAGGAACTACTTAAAATTGAAAAGATACAGTGGCGGCCCACCGTTATGCAGCAGAAAGATTTATTTTAGGTATTATCCCTTTTAAGTACTATTAAAATAAGTAGCGGCACTTAAAAAAGAGGCTACTACCAACTACCATTAGCCATTTCTTCAAATTGCTCTCTAGGAAAAAGTGGTACGGCTAACTCTTCTTTCAACTTTTGGCTAATAACTCCACCCTCAGCATATTCCTCACCTGCTTTATGCACTAACTTTAAATAGTTATGGGTATATTCTTGTAACTGTGCAACCTTTTCGGCTTCACCAAATAATTCACCCTGCCCAGTAAAAAGAGTTTCGTAATTACCTGTAGCAAAACCCCTACTAAGTAGCCACTCAATAGCACCATAATTTCCCTCTGCCGTCCAAAAACCACAGGTAGAGATAAAAACATATTTTCTTCCTGCCATATCACCCCTTAAAGGGTGTTCACCACTTTCATTAGCGTTAGGCAGCATAGCAGGAAGCGATAACGGCAACTGCCTATCCATAAAAACCTTTAATTGACCGGGAAAGTTACTACCGTACAGAGGAAAGCTGGTAATAACCACATCAAGCCAAGCGGCTAACTTGGGTAATAGCTCATTCATATCATCTTTAATAACACATTGGCCCGGTGTAGCTGTCCAACAACCATAACAGCCTGTACAGCCCTTAATATTCAACTTAGAAAGATGGATAACCTCGGCATTATGCCAGCTAGCCCCCGCTAAAAAGGCTTTAGTTAAAATTAAACTGTTACTTCTTTCACCTTTAGGTGAACCATTGATAACTAAAACTTTCATAAATAATTTATCCTTTAATTCAAAGAGAGGTTAACCCCGCCACCAGTGGCCTAATCCACTTGCATGGGCATAATAATGTGAAAGTAGTTTATCGCCTTAGCCTCATCTTCATAGATAGGTGATACCTTAATAGGAGCGCTATCATTGCTAAAGTTTACACTAAACTCTTTGGTATCCATAGCTAGTAAAGGCTCACTCAAAAATTTATGATTTAAGGCCATAATGATAGGAGCTTTAGTCAAATCTTCAGCAGCCTCATCAAGTTTGGTATAAGTTGTGTTAATCTCTTGCCGTATTTCACCTTCTTTACTTTCGGCCGATTTAACTACCACTTTATTTTCGTCTAAAGTAAAAAAGATACGGTTTTGCGATTTATTATCCGACATATTAGCGGCTAGCTTTAAGGTTTCTAAAAATTCAGCCCGATTAAATTTAAGTTGGTAACCAAAACTTTGCGGAATAACCTTAGCATAATTAGGAAATTGCCCATCAATTAAAGCTGAAGATATTTTAACGTTATCAAAGTGGGCATAAATGGTTTTATCTACAATAGCTAAAGCAATTTCGCCTTCGCCATAAGCTAAATCTTTAACTAAATTTAAAAATTTAGGAGGAATAATTACCCCGTTAAAGTTGGCTACTTCATTTTCAGGAGATGAATCGATGTAAGAAAGCCGTTTAGCATCGGTAGATACCATAACCAGCTTATCTTCTTTTTTCTCCATATAAACGCCATTAACAAAAATGCGTGTCTCTTCGGTAGATACCGAAAAGATAGTATGCTCGCGCATCGTTAAAAAACTACGCTGAGGCAGCCTAAAAAAAGCAGCGGCCGGAGCTTCGGTAGTTACAGGAAAACTATCGGTAGCTTGGTAACGTAAAGCCACATTGATGGTAGCCTTTTTTTCAGGCACAATTTCCAGTTGTTCCCCGGTAGTAGTAAAGATAAGGTTACCACTAGGCAAAGCCCGTAAAATATTTAAAAATTTATCGCAATAAATGGCAATTTCACCCTCTTTTTCTACCACTACAGGCATTTGAGTTTCAAACCAAACCTTAGCATCGGTAGCTTTAATTGTTAAGCTTTCGCCATTGGCAATCAAAACAACATTAGAGATGATACTGATACTGTTTTTTTGTGAAACCACTTTACTGGCTGCACCAATTTCTTTAATTAACGCATCTTTATTACAGCTAAATTTCATAATTACCCCATTGTAATCTATTGTAGCTTTAAAAGCCGATTTAGGCAAGTATCTTTAAAAAGATATTTGTTTTTTTATTAAAGCAATTAGCCATTAAAACTAAATCTTTAAATTTAAAATATAAGATAAATAACAAAATACATAATACTGCCTTTAATTGTTAATAACTAATTTTTTATTTACACAATAAGTAAATATTTTAGCTAAAAACTTGACAAATTGGCCGTAAATAAATAAACATTAAATTTTAACTGTTAAGTTAATTTGAAAATTAGCTTATGGTTTAGAGTTATTTTTGGTTTATTAACAGCTTGTAAAACTGCTGATTATTGTAAAAAAAACTTTACTTATCAATTTAGCTGTGCTATAATTTAACATTAATATAAATTAGCGAGGAAAATAGATGGAAAAATCGGTATTGCAGCAAGTTCGTTACCAGTATAAACCAAAGTTGCCTTTGGTGCTTACTAATAATTTGGCAAAGATAACTTTACAGCGAGGTCAGGCCACGACCAGCGTAAATAATCACAACGAAATTAAAGAGCTTTTCCCTAACAGTTACGGCGCTCCGGTGGTAAATTTTACAGAAGGAAGCGGTAATTTAAAAAGCGAAGGCTTTACGGTTGGGGCTATTCTCTCCGGCGGGCAAGCTCCCGGCGGACACAATGTAATTGCCGGTCTTTACGATGCTTTAAAAAAGGCCTCCCCTAATAATAAGCTTTTCGGGTTTTTAGGCGGTCCCAGCGGGCTTATCGATAATAAGTACCTTGAGCTGACCGATAAAATTATCGATGAATATCGTAACACCGGCGGTTTTGATATGATTCAAAGCGGCCGCACTAAGCTTGAAAAAGAAGAAGATTTTAAAACAGTAGCTGCCAACTGTAAAAATTTAGGGGTAAATGCTTTAGTTATTATTGGTGGTGATGACAGCAATACCAATGCCGCCGTGTTAGGCGAATATTTTTTAGCCAATAATTTGCCTATTCAGGTAATTGGCTGTCCTAAAACTATTGATGGCGATCTTAAAAATGAGCTTATCGAAACCAGTTTTGGTTTTGATACCGCCTGTAAAACCTTTGCCGAACTTATCGGCAACATTGCCCGCGACGCTAACAGCGCTCAAAAATATTGGCATTTTATTAGGTTAATGGGGCGTAGCGCCAGCCACATTACTTTAGAGTGCGCTTTGCTAACCCAGCCCAATGTAACTTTAGTTGGCGAAGAAGTAGAGGCTAAAAAGTTATCTTTAAGTAAGATAGTAGATATAGTAGCCGATAGTGTAGTAAAGCGAGCTGCTAACGGCCACAACTTTGGCTTAGTACTTATCCCCGAAGGGCTTATCGAGTTTATCCCTGAGTTTAATAAACTTATTAACGAGCTTAACAATTTGCTTTCGTTAAAAGCAGCCGCTTTTAGTCAAATTAAAGGCAGCGAAACCCAAATACAGTGGTTGCAGGACGAATTAAGCGATAAAGCCGCTCAGCTGTTTGGCAGTTTGCCACGTGATATTGCCGAACAATTAATGTTAGACCGCGACCCGCACGGTAATGTTAGGGTATCGGCTATTGAAACCGAAAAATTGTTAATGCGTTTAGTAGAAAGCCGTTTAGCCGAACTAAAAAAAGAAGGTAAATTTAAAGGCAGCTTTAGCCCGCTAGGTCATTTTTTTGGTTATGAAGGCCGCTGTGCTTTCCCCAGCAACTTTGATGCCGATTACTGTTACAGTTTGGGCTTTAACGCTTGTATGCTTATAATGGCCGGCCTGAGCGGTTATATTAGCAGTATAAAAAACCTTAACAAACCGGCCGGCGAATGGCAAGCCGTTGGTACGCCGCTTACTGCGATGATGAACCTTGAAGTGCGGCACGGTAAACCAAAGCCGGTTATTAAAAAAGCTTTAGTAGAGCTAGAAGGCAAGCCTTTTAAAGCTTTAGTGGCTAAGCGCGAAGAATGGGCAGTAGAAACGGCTTATATTTATCCCGGTGCTATTCAGTATTTTGGTCCCAGCGAAGTATGTGATAGGCCAAGCGAAACTCTTAGGCTAGAACAAAGCAGTTAGTTAATAATAAAAAAACTAACGCTTAAAAGTTAAAAAGTGGTAGCGAAAAACTACCATTTTTTTATTAATTTCGGTAATACCAAAATCTTGCAATATTAGAACTAGGGGTGTTGTCGAAAGTCAAAAATACGCTTGAACCACTTCGAAACAATGTGAAAGATCTTGGACCTTGATCTAAAGATTCAAATAAAGGACTTACTAATAGATTATGATTATCGGGAGATAAAGTGAATCTTCTAGCATAAAATATTTGCATTCTGAAATCATATCTACTTTGTAATTCTTCTAACATAGACTGAGTGGTAGAAGAAATATCAACTCTATTCATATCTATGCGTCTAGAAGGTCTCTCCAAGCTCGAAACATATACTTCGTCCCTAAATACTTCTACAAAACGATACATATGTATAATTTCTCCTCCCATATCATCACCCAAATTTAAAATATGAGCCTCTACAAATAATCCATGAAACCTATCGGGTATGTACGACAATTCATTGGAATTAGAAGATTTATCCGTACAAGAAAACAAAACGAATACAATTATTAATAAACCTATTTTTTTCATATACGCTCCTTAAAAATACTCTTAAAATTTTTTTGATTATATTATACTTCAACAATACCTTTTTGTAAAGTGTTATAATACTAAATTAATGATTTTTCTATTGGGTAAAAGGAATAGCATTTAAGTTATGTAATATTTAGCTATAAATTGTGCGAGTGGTTGTAGGCAGGCGGGGTAGTAGATAAGAAAAATTAAATTACTTGGTGCATAATATAAATATTATAAAGTAAAGCCATATCCTAAGATATGGCTTTGTAGCTAAATTAATTACCAATAACCATAGTAATATCATCACGCAAAGTTGCAAGCGCTCTGCTGTCGGAACCTCTTTGCCAAACACCGCCACGTTGGCGACGTTCTGCTTCAATATTAAGTATCATCTGGGTTCGGTTAGGGTTAAAATTGATAAGGACGCGTACCCTATAATCTTCAACAGTTGTCCCTCTAACATTCCACGAATAATTCCATTGAGTACGGATATAACCAACTTCCGGCTGTATCATCTCGATATGAAAGTTATGCCTGCTAAGTATAAAGCTTGCTTCACGCAGCGCTAAATCGGCTGCTACACCTTGCCTAAGTAAAATAGCAGTTTCACCGGAAGCCCCTCGTACAAAGGTAGTTGATGTGGTTAAACAGCTAACCGCTACCATTGTAAATAGCAATATTGCTGCTTTGCCGGCGGTTTTCCAGCTAAATTTTTTATTTACCATTTTTCTCTCCTTTTATTTTGGTAATTGTTATATAAAACACTTTACCATCATAAATTAAAACTGTCAATACTTATAATACTTTTTTATTTAATATAATTGTAAAAACACAATCATAATCAAAAAGTGTTATAAGTATTGACAGTTTTAATTTATGGTTTAATCCGGTTAGTTTCGTCATTGATTAATTAGCTTAAAACAGTTATATTAAGCCCATGCGGGCAACCCTTTCACTTTTTACCTTCCATCTTTCATTTATCTATCGTTTAGCTTTAGTACTGATAAGTGCGGTCTCCTTTGCTTTAACTAGCCCCAACGAGCTGGCCCTTAATGGGTTTGGCCCGCTAGGTTTTATTAGTCTTGTGCCGCTGGCAATAGCTTTATACCATACCAAAGGTTTTGGGCAGTTTAGCTTGTTGCTTTTTTGTTTTAATGCCGTGCGTACGGCCATAAGCAGTTATTGGCTGCTTTTCTTTTTTGAGTTTGGCCTGCTTACCTATAGTAGTACCACCATTGGGGTAGGTATTGCCGGTATGATAGGCTTAAGTTTTTTATATTTTATTAAAGACAAACCGGCTATTTTCCGTGCTTTATGGTTTGCCCTGTTATGGACATTGTACGAATATATGCAGTCGCGCGGTTACTGGGCATATCCTTGGGGGTTAATTGCTTATAGTTTACATACCATGCCGCTTTTTAACCAAATTGTGGATAGTACTGGGCCGTGGGGCTTATCTTTTATCTTTGCTTTAATTAATGCCTGTTTAGCCGAGCTAATAATAACCTTTACCAAAACCGGCAATTTAAAAAGAAGTTTTAACAAATTAAAAGCGCTGCTCCTTGTTACCTGTTCCTTGTTCCTTATTACTTTAACTTACGGTACTATACGGTACTTTAGTTATTTTAGCCACGATAAACAAGTAAACCTTTTATTAAGTCAGCAAGATTTAGATACGTGGTTTACCGGCGATATTCAAAATGTAACGGCTCATATTAATGTAAGCCTAGAAGCCTTAGCCGCTAATCCCGGTTTCTACCCTGATTTAATCGTCTCGGGTGAAACCATTATTAGCGGCAATTATTTTGAAAATTTTTCCCGCTACTTTCCCACCAACTTTACTTTGCAAGATTTTATTGCCTACACTAATACCTACCATTTAATTGGTAGCCGCTGGCAAGGTACGTTAGGCGACCATAACGGCACCTTATTAGTAAATAACCGCGGCGAAGTATTGGCCAGATATGCTAAACGCCACTTAGTACCAATGGCCGAAGGGTTTCCGCTCACTAATTTTGATTGGGCTTTTCTCTTTTTTGAAAATGTATTGGGCATTAGCCCGGCTTGGCAGCCCGGCAATATGGATACCCTCTTTGTTTTACCTACCCGGCACGGTGATACTATTTATTTTACCACCCCCATTTGTTATGAAGATGCCTTTAGCTACATTACCCGCCATCAGGCTAGGCTTGGAGCCGACTTATTTATTACCCCCACGAACGATGCTTGGTCGCGGCGGGAAGTGGCTATGCAGCAGCACTTGGTAGCTTCGCTCTTTCGCCCTATCGAAACACGGCGTACTTTAGCTCGGGCTGCTAACGCCGGTATTACCGCTATCATTGATGAACGCGGGCGGATAACCCAGCAGATAGAGCCCTTTACCGATATGGCTTTATTAGCCGAGCTTAACCTACATACTACCACTACTACTTTTTATGTAAAATTTGGCGATTGGTTAATTGCCGTTTTTATTATCATTTTATTATTGCAGCTAAAAAAACTTTATTGGCCGGGTAAACTCTTTAAAAAAAATGATTAAAAAACGTTATTTTATCATTAAAATTGGCTTACTGTTATCTTTGTTCGTTTATATAGAACTTAGCCGTTTACAGTTAGGCAGTGCTATTATTTTAAGTTATAACGTACAAAATTTATTTGATGATATTACAACCGGTACCGAATACAACGAGTTTACCTGCCCCAATTGGACTACCCGCCACTACGAAAGCCGTTTGGTAAGTTTAAGTGAGGTTTTTACGGCCATTAAATTACATAAAGGCCGCCCCGATTTAATCTTTTTGCAAGAAGTAGAAAGTGCCGAAGCTTTAGCGGCTTTACTTAAAGCTACGCCGGCACTAGGCCGTATGCAGCCGGTATTTGCTAAGCACCCGCAAGCGGCCATTGGTTTGGCTATGCTCAGTCGTTACCCTATTACGCAGGTAGAGTTACTGGACAGCAGCCTTTTTAATACTATCTCGCGGCCAATTATGGTGGTTCATTTAAATATTAAAGGGAAAACAGTGATAGCTATTAATGTACATTTGCCCAGCCAGCTTAACCCCGATGGCCAGATAACCCGTGCCGCCGCTATTAATTTAATTGCTAAAAAGCTTAAAGATTTACAGGTTAGCGGCTTTAATTATTTTATGGTGGCCGGTGATTTTAACAGCGATAACAGTGATGAACTATTTGGCCCTTTGTTAGAACTGGGTTTAATTAATGTACTGGCACACGAAACGGGCAGCTACTATTTTAGAGGAAATTGGCAGCAGTTAGACCAAATTTATCTTTCACCGGCTTTATTTGAGCGGCAGAGCCCTCTTAAAATAGGCAGAGCTAACAACATTCGTTTAGCGCCTTTGCTTACCCCTTTAAATGATGATGAAGATAGCTACCTTATCCCTTTTCGTTTTGCCAGCTACGCTATGCGCGGTTTTAGCGACCATCTACCGGTTATGCTGCATATTAATTATTAAAGAAAATCTCTGCGCCATTGGTTATTTGGCCTAAATGCATATCAAAGCCTTCGTTAGAAAGGCCTGTTTCATTGTTAGCGTTTCCAGCTTCCATATAGTTATGGCTGTTTAACAAAGCCTGCATATTGGCAAACCCTCTGTCAACGGAATGTTCCAGTCTATCTACAGATTGCTGAATATCATCTAACCCATTATCATCACCATTACCCGTTAAAACTTCTCCCCTTGTCGGAGTGGCCACTATACTAGCGGTAATACTATCTCTTAAATTATCTAACTGGCTAATACCGCCGGTTATCTGCTGGGTTAAATTAAATTCGTTATCGGTATTACTTTGTGAGCTGCCGGGAAAGAGCTTACCCCATGCCGCCTCACCCATGCGGCCGGCTGCACTAGTTCCTTCGTGAGGGGCAACGCCCATAGCGGCAAAGCCGGCAGGTATAACCCGATTAATGGCAATATCTAACCAATTAGGCATAGTACGTTGGTTACGGGTAGGCTGCATAGTGGTAATGGTGTTAAAAATGGTAATTAAAGTAGTTAAATCGTCTCTAAACTCGGTAAGCCATAAAGGCGGCTCATCGTTACTTTGAGTGTTATTTTCACCGCTAAGCAAAGCAAAAAGGCCTTGAAATTGGCTAAGAATTTGTACAGTTTGTTCGGCAATTAAACGCTCTACTTTGGCGGCGCAATCGCAAATGTGAACGATGGTTTGCATGGCCTGCGCAGCTTGAGGTGTTAAGGCTAAAACGGGCTCCTGATTAATTTGCGGGGCGATAGCTTGCGAGTTTTGGTCAGTTGTGGCATCGGAGATACTCGGGGTGATTACGTTGGTAATTTGGCCGCCTACTTCGGTTGAGGTACTCCTTTGCTGTCTAATTGGGCCTATGTTTCCTTCTATATCCCATGAATCATCTGTTTTTGTCATAATTTTACTCCTTGTTATCTTGAATTGTTCAGGAATAAAGTATCGTTGGTGGGTTAGTTCGCTTTAGTGAAAAGTTTAGAAAAATCTATTTCCAATCAAACCTAATTATAAAAGCTTCTACCATAGGCTGGGTGTGAATAAAAAAAGCTTGAAAAAAATCGTAATGCCTACTAGGCATAATAATATAGGTATCTTGTTCTATACCTCCAAGAGCCATCATTAATAACGGGAAAAGCCTATGGATATCTTGCCTGATATCATCAAAATTATTCTTTAAAACTAAAGATATATAATTAAGGGTCTCTAAAAATTGATTACCATCTCCAGTCAGAAATAGATGAAAATTACTCCAATCATTAGCTGGACGTAATTGTAAACTGACAGACATAGTATAATCCCAAAGTATCATAGAGGTTATTGTCCAGTCATCTATATCAAATATAGTATTTCTTTCAGAGTTTGTTGTAGGATTATAAACGTAAGCTTTTGCATTACCCGCTAAAACCATTAAAAATACACTTAGCCATAAAACTTTGAGTGGGTTCATATTTACCTCGTTATTATTTTACTAAATTATATATGTTAAATAATGATTTGTAAAGAGTGAGTTTGTAAAATTATTCTGAAATAAAGTATCGTTGGTGGGTTAGTTCGCTTTAGTAAAAAATTTAGAAAGTTTATTACCAACCCCATCTAGTCATAAGGCTTTCTGCTATTGGTTTAGTATATATAAAAAAGAATTGAAAAAATCATGATGAATACTGGGTATTATTACATTTGTATCTTATTCATTACCGTCCAATAGTCCCATTAATAGAAGTTTCATTCTAGAAATATCTCTAATGGTAGAATTAGGGGTATTAGCTATAACTAAGGTTATATAATTAAGAGTTTCTAAAAATTGGGCACTCTCATTAATTAAATTCGGAAGTATCCCTCGATAAGTGATAAAATCAATTAACTAATATCTATACAAAATCAAGAGTAACTAAACCTACGCTTTATATTACCAAAAAATCTAATTTTAGTCTTGACTTTTTATGAAA
>WRBN01000043.1 GCA_009784515.1 Spirochaetaceae bacterium
AATCTTTCACTAATCTTGATTACCGCCGCACTCGCTCCCGGCTATCAGCCATATCCTCTCTCAAGGCTTTCGCAAGCACGAGGAGTAATTTAACACGCCTTCTTTAAAATGTCAAGCGCTTTTGTAAAGTTTCTTTCAAATTTTTGAAATATTTTTGCTAAAATTATTACCGCATCATTAATCACTATTACACAAGCACTTAAGGCAATATTCTTACCCTCATGGTAGCATGAGGGTATTGACATGTCAATAAATTTTTTTAGGAGGATTTTAAAATGGCAGAAGACAATGGATTTACAGACGCACAAAAAGAAGAAGCCAAAAAACGAGCCGACTACAAATGTGAATGTGAAAGAAAAACATGCGGACACGCCGGAAGGTGCAACAGCAAAAAAGATTTAGAAGTTCACCATATAAAGGCACTAAAAGATGGCGGCAAGAGCATTCCTAGCAATGCTGAGGTTTTATGCTATGAATGCCATAAAAACACAAGGTCGTATGGTAAACATTAACAATTAATACAAAAAAAGAGGGCTTTTGCCCTCTTTTACAGATTTTGCAACCTGCTAAAATCTAATTCTAATCCTTTAAAAAGAGCAGACTGTATCTTTATTTCGTTACGATGGATAGTCTCTATGTATTTACCATCACTACCCAATAAATAAGTATACACCAAATATGGTGTGCGTACTACCCAATACTCCTTTACACCAGCCCGTTCGTAATTAAGCTTTTTTTTACCCAAATCGTTATTAATGGTACTGGGTGAACCTATTTCAATAATAAAATCAGGAGCGCCAACTATGCATTGCTCGGTATATTTACTTAAATCGCATAACACCAGCAAGTCGGGGCGGTAAATGGTGTCTTCATCTTCAAATAGCTGTACGTCAAAATCGGGAATGACTATATAACCTTTATTATCAAAATAATTGAATAACTGCACATTAAGGTAACTATATAGTTTTTGATGCCCGCCAGTTGGCGAAGGCGACATTAAAAGCAGCCCTTCATCAAGTTCATACCGTTGTTCTTCAAGATAAGGAAGCTTGTAATAATCTTCCACAGTATAATAACCTTCTTGCAATACTTCTTTCATAGTTTTAGTATAACCTGCTTTAAAGATGTTGGCAAGTATTGCTTGAAAGAACTAACTAATCTTATTGGTTATGCCAGCTAAACTGAACTACGAACTTTACAATAGATGCAGGCATTAGCAATAAGTTTTAAGTAGCGAAAATTTAGTAAAAGAGAGGAAAAAACTTTTTAAACAGCTAGTTAATATTTTACTTAACTACTGATCAACAAGTTTTTTGCCTAGTGCATTAGCAAATATTTCTAATACTTCTTCACCCATCTCTATTGTTTGACTAGCCTCTTCAGGATTTTTCCTATGCTGAGAGCCAAAAGTATCTAGCTTGATATATTGTTCCCCATCTTGTTTAAAAACGCTATAGGTAGCTTTCCATACTGCTGGATTTATTCGAGCTACTTTGTTGCTATGTTGTAAAACTTCTTTTATTACTAATGCCATCTTACTACTCCTACTTATATATTATCCACGCATACCAACTATACTATAATTATCTGCACGGTTATTTCTTACTGAAGTAACTCTTAGTAACACCGAATAGACTACACCATTCCACTCTCTCGTATAACTAAAAGTATCACCCATTCTTACAGGAGAAAAATCACTAAGTAGCGTTCTTAACCCTACCCAAACAGCTTCAGGTATCGTAGTAGTTGGCCAACCATTTATTTTACTTACAATATTTTGTTCAATAAATCTAGCGCTATCTGAAAACTCTGTGGCTGTCATATTTCCTGCCGGGTTCATAACATGCCCAAATACATTTTGGCTAATCACCAATAAACCCATCATTAACAAAACCTTCACTCTTCTCATCATAAACCCTCTCTTTTATAGTAATTTACTACCTATTTCTCTGCTCTTAAAGGGAGAGATTCTTAATAGCATAGCTGTTAGGATACAATAGGCTAGCCTATTGTTTTCGAGTCTTTAAACCCAAATAATAGCCCTATTTCAATAGAACTTCCAACAAACTACATCACCCCAATGCTTTGTAGATACCCGCGCATTACCTCATTAATAGTAGCCGATAAATCTTTGCCGGTCTTTTTTAAGCCAGCTAACACATCGCTATCAAACTGAATGGTTTGCTCGGCCTCTATGCCATTAGGAAACATTAGCTTACCGTGCCTGCGGGCGGTTTTAAGCATGTCGTCGGTAATTTCGGGGGCGTCGGGGTCGGTAAGATCGGGCTCGCCGCTGTCGGCAATTCGCCGCATACGGGCACGGTCATCATCGGTTATGCTTGCTAAAGCCTGTTTTAACGTCATTGTTACTACTGCCATCGTATAACTCCTTTTCTTTTCTACCTGCGGGACGTACCGATATTAAACGAATTTTTCTCTTTCGCTGTGTCCAACATACCGATATTAACCTACCATCATACTTTCCTACAGTTATTTTACGCATTTCACCGTAATCAAATCTGTCATCAATAAATTCAACATGGCCTTTATCGGCCCAAACGGTAATTCCTTCAAGCAACCTATAGCCGTGTTTGGCCATATTAGCTTCGTTCTTCTTTTCGTCCCACTCAAATTGCATTTTTATGCCTTAATAAAAATCATTAGCAAAGCCTATTAAAACATTACTAACTTGTATAGCGGCATTTCTTGCCTCAAAAGAGTTAGCTCCATGCCAAAAAACAGCACTTCTATAGCTACGAAAAGCATTTATAAAGCCATTCCAGTATATTCTATAAAGCGGATTATCTCTATTTTCAACCAATACATGATAATGAGAAAGAAACCTACTAAAAGGTACTGTGCCTCCATCTGCAAATCTTGGCAATACTATCTGATGAATCCTAAATAACTCATTTTCATCTAAAGTTGCCATATCTTGCTCACTTAAGGTAGCGCAAGATATAAGAAACAATCCTATACTTGTTAGAAGAATTTTTTTAATAGCTGTTACCATTTAATACTTCCATGTCTTTAATATTAGCTATGTTCAGTATACATTACATAAATTAATCTGTCAACAAAAAGAGGGCTTTCGCCCCCTTCTCTTTAAATCCTCAACCTTTCTTTAGTAAATTTCACCACCTCTGCCGCCGTACTTAAAACCAGCGCCTCACCCGCTACAGCTTGCAGTTCGGCCAACGTATAGTTCCGCAAGGCCGCTTTAATTTCGGCTATCTCCACGCCGGCTACCGCCAGCTCGGTTACACCCAGCCCCACAAAGAGTAAAGCCGTTACCTTATCACTAGCCGCTGCGCCGCAAACGGCCACCGGTTTATTGTGCTTGGCAGCTCCTTTGCAAAGCAACGCTATTAAATTAAGCACCGCCGGGTCGCCGGCTTTAGCAATGCTAGCCAAACGGCTGCTGGTACGGTCCATCGCTAGAGTGTACTGAGTTAAATCGTTGGTGCCTACACTAAAAAAATCCACCTTACGAGCAAATTGCTCGGCCAATATCATCACCGCCGGCGTTTCGGCCATAATACCAAATTTAGGCCCCTCTTTGGGTTTAATGTTTAACTTAGCCAACTCTTCATCAAATAGTTTGCGGATAAAATCTACTTCACCCAGCAAGGCAATCATCGGTACCATAATTTTTAATCTATTTAATGGTGTACATTTAAGCAAGGCCCGTATTTGTGTGCGGTAAAGCTCTTCGTTATCATAGGCAATGCGCATACCGCGTATACCCAGCAGAGGGTTATCTTCTTTAGGAATATGCACATAAACAATCGGTTTATCACCGCCCGCATCAAGCAGGCGCACCGTAACTTCGTGGTTAGTGGCCTCCAGCAGGCCCTGATAAACCTCTAGTTGCTCGGCCTCGCTGGGCGACGTTTGCCGCCCTTCAAATAAAAACTCGCTGCGTACAAGGCCATAACCTTCGGCCCCTAACTGCGTTGCTTTAACACCCTCTTCTACGCTGCTTACGTTCCCGCTTACCTCTACGCGGTGGCCATCTTTGGTGATGGCCGGCTCTAAAGCCACCGCCAAAATAGCCTCTTTATGTTTGATAATTTCTTTAATTTTTTGTTGATAATCTTGCTGCGTATCGGCGTTAGGGTTAGTAATTAATAATTCTTTATTACCATCAATTATCATCACCGTATCGGCCGGTATTTTTAATAACGATGGCGGGGCATTATAGAGCGAAGGCAAGCCGCCATTACGCAGCATAATGGCCGCATGGCCCGTTGGGCTGCCCAACACACTAACGGCCCCTACCACATTTTTATTAAAGCTGCTCACCATACTGGGTGTAAATTCGTGGGCAATAACGATAGTCCCCGCCGGATACTCCATTGCTGGTGGTGCACCTACCAATACATCTAGCACCTGGTCGCCTACATCGTACATATCAATGGCACGGGCCGCGAGGTAACTGCTGCTGCTTTTAGCTAACTGCTCGGCTTCGTGGTTAATAACTTGCTGCCAAGCGTAAGCGGCGGTTTTACCTGCTTTAATGAGCTCTTCGGCCCGGCTGTACAAAGCGGGGTCTTCCATAAAAGAAAGATGCGCCTCGAGGATAGCTTTTGTTTCGTTATCAGCCGTATTGATAGCCGTTTTAATAGCTTTACCGGCACTATACAGGGCTTCGGCTAATTTTTCGGCTTCGTTAGCTGCATTATCTACAGCCTCTTCCGGTAACTCCCGTTGTTTGCGTTCTAATAAATAAGCTGTGCCTATGGCCAAACCCGGACTAGCTACCGCTATGGAGGTGGCAGCCTCAGCGGCAAAATTAATTATTTTATCGCTTACCTCAGCTTTAACCGCCAGATTGACAAATTTCTGTTTGGCTTCTTCGGCTTTAATATCCTCGCCGGCGCCGGTGCTTAAGTAGTGGCTTAAGTTCTCCAGCCTTCTCTCGGCATTAGCCACAAAACGCACTTTATCGCCTTTAGCCAGCTGTAGATTCATAATGGCCGATAAGCTTTTAGCGTCAACCGGCTGCGCACCCTCTTTCTCCAGCATAACGGCCCCGTTAATCATTTGCGCCTGCTTAACCACATTATTAGCCGGCCGGGCATGCAAACCGTTGGGGTTGATAATAGTTAGCCATTCACCGTTATGCCAGCTTTGCGGGTTAAAATTATGTATCGCCGCTGCCGGAGCGGCCTCATTAAGAGCCGCACTAAATAAATTATCACCTTCGTTCACTGTGGTTGCGGCAGTAGCCGTAATAACGGCCGTACTATCGGTTACAATAATAATTACCATCGAACCGGGAGCATTGGCCCTAATATATTTTAAATCGGCCTTAATAAGTTTATCACCAACTTTAACGCGTTTACCTACTTTAGTTAGCACTTTAAAGCCGGTACCACCTAAATTGACCGTATCTATACCGATGTGGATAAGCACCTCTGTGCCATCATCGGCTTTAATAACGACGGCATGGCCATTTTTATTGATGGTGGCCACTAAGCCGTTAATAGGAGCAGTAATGACGGCGCTTTTATCTTGGTTACTTTCTATAGCAAGGCCATCGCCCAGCATTTTTTGGGCAAAGGCTGCATCCGGCACATCTTTTAAGGCCACTACCTTACCACTTAATGGTGCATAAACTTGCATTTTAGCTCTCCTTTGGCTGTAATAGTCTTACTATAGTATAACATAGTATTATTTTTAAGCAAGATAAATTTTAGGTAACTATCTAAAGGACCCAGCAGGAACAAAAGTAGACGGCTATGTAAAAGCGCTTAATGTCTATAATTAAAGTTTTTGCTATCGCCAGCCTATCCCCTCCCTGAAGGGTCGGGGTATTAGACCCGTGCCTACGCAATAAAGAGCATTGACACTCGCCCCTTAACCATTGTAAACTAAATAATTATGCCTTATTTAATGGTTAAAGAGATAGAGTTAGCCTACGGCGAACGCAAATTACTTAACAAAGTTAGCCTAACCCTAGATGAAAACAGCCGGGCCGCCTTAGCCGGCGCAAACGGGGCCGGTAAATCTACTTTGCTTAAAATTATTGCCGGCGGCAAAGCCGATAGCGGCGAAATTACAGCCAGTAAAGATTTGCTGTTAAGTTATATGAGCCAAGATATTGGTGTAAGGCTTAGTTTAACTTTATTGCAGCTGGCCGATAGCGCTTTTGCCCGTTTTTATGCCAAAGAAGAAGCTATGGCTGCCTTAGATAGTTTAGCCGATGACGAAAGCCTGCTTAAACGCAGTTTATTGCAAGACGAACTTATGCACAGCAATTTTTACCGGCGCGAAGGGTTAATAGATGCCACCTTAATTGGGTTAGGTTTTAAACGGCCCGATTTTAACAAACAACTTAGCCACTTTAGCAGCGGCTGGCATAAGCGGGCAATGCTGGCTAAAGTACTGCTGGAAGACGGCGATATATTACTTTTAGATGAGCCCTCTAACTACCTAGATTTAGAATCTTCGGCTTATTTGCTGGATTGGCTTAAACGTTTTAGGGGCGGCGTACTTATGGTAAGCCACGACCGCGATTTTTTAGATAAAGCCAGCAGCGAAACCCTCGAGTTATTTAACGGCCAAATTAAACGCTACAACTGCAATTACAGCAACTACGAAAAACGCCGGCAGGCCGAGCTGGAACAACTGGTCGCACTACAGGCCCAGCAAGCTGAGCGTAAAGAGCAAATTTTAAATTTTGTTAATAAATACGGGGCCAAAGCCAGCAAGGCGGCGCAAGCTCAAAGCCGCTTAAAAGAGTTGGATAAAATCGATTTTGTGCAGCTGCCGCCGGCTTTGCAAAAAGTTACCATCAACTTTCCGCCGCCGCCGCCCTGCGGCGAGCGTGTACTTTATATGGAAAATTTAGCCAAAAGTTACGGCTATAAAGAAGTTTTTTCGGGCTTAACCCTTTTAGCCGGCAAAGGTGAAAAAATAGCTGTGGTTGGCCCTAATGGGGCCGGCAAAAGTAGTCTTTTACGGATTATCGGCGGTTACGATAAAAAAAATTTTGCCGGTTTTTTAAAGTACGGCGCCGGCGTAGAGGTGGGTTACTTTAGCGAAGATACCCACGAACCGTTTATCGGTAAAACTGTTTTAGAAGAGCTGGAAGCCGCTGCCGCCGTAAGTAAGCAGGCCGAGCTGCGTAACCTGCTGGCCGCTTTTTTATTTAGAGATGACGATGTCCATAAGCCGGTAGCCGGCCTTTCGGGTGGTGAACGAGCAAGATTGCTGCTGCTAAAATTATTTTTAAAGCCTTTTAATTTATTGGTGCTTGATGAGCCTACCAACCACCTTGATATTCAGGCTAAAGATGCCCTGCTTAATGCTTTACAAAATTATGGCGGTACTTTGCTTTTTGTAAGCCACGACCGGTACTTTTTACAAAAACTAGCCCAATATATCCTAAAAATTGATAGTACCCCTAAATTTTATAACGGCGGCTTTACTTATTACGAGGAACAAGTGGCTAAAGAAACCTTTGGCGGCTCTTTAAAGGTAAATAACGAAGTTAAAGTTATTACCAACAATCAACTACAGCGCCAAGAGGGTAAACGGCAGGCAACCGAAGAACGGCGGCGCGAACGCCGGGAAGCCGAACTACTTAAACAAATTGAAGATTTAGAAACTCAAAAAAACCAGTTGGAAGAATTATTAACTTTACCGGAGGTGTATAGTAACGGCCTTAAAGTGAAAGATATACAAGAAAAAATAACCAAAGTAACTGGCCGGCTAACCGCTAGTTATACCGAATGGGAGCAACTAACCAATAATTAACTAAAGGAACTGTTATAATACAAAATATTTTTAATTACTGCTGTAAACCGGTTGACTTATTCGTTATTATTTTGTACTATTATATCAGTCTTTTTTTACCAAAAATCGGTGTTTTAATTACTGTGGAGCCTAATAATGAACTTTAAACTAAATCTTCGTACAAAAACTTTGTTAATATTATTTGGGGTAATAACACCCGGCTTCGTACTCCTTGTCCTTATTTTTACCAGCCGTATTAACGCCAATTATCAAAATTTTTCTCCCAGAGATATTTTAAGCCTTTTTTGGGCCTTTGCCGGCATAGGTTTAGTATTGGTACTGCTTGTTAATGCGGTATTAATTAATATGGTAGTTAAACTCATTAAAGAAGTTAGTAATTTTATAACGACCGTTGAAAACGGCGACTTAACCCATATTATAAGTGAAAAAATTTACAGCCGCAGCGATGAGATAGGCGAACTGGCTAAGCATAGCAATGCGATGAAAACGCGTTTGCACTACGAAATAGAGCTAGTTTATGATGTAGCCGATGAAGTTAAACTTTTGTGTAAAGAAATAGACAAAGATAGCGACATCATTGCCGATAGCAGCAGTACCCAAGCCGCCAATTCTGAAGAGATTAGCGCCAGTATAGAAGAACTGAGCAGCACTATTGCCAGCAACACCGAAAATGCTAAAAACACCGAAGATTTAGCTAAAAAAATAGTAAACAACGCTCAAAAAGGCGGGGCCGAAGTGGATAGAACTGTAGAAGCTATGCAAAGTATTGCCGAAAAAATTGGCATTATCGAGGATATTGCCAGCCAAACTAACTTACTGGCCCTTAATGCCGCCATCGAAGCGGCCCGTGCCGGTGATGCCGGGCGTGGCTTTGCCGTTGTAGCCGGCGAAGTACGCAAGCTGGCCGAACGCAGCGCCGTTAGCGCCACCGAAATTAGCGAACTATCTAAAAGCAGCCTAGAAATAGCCAATAGCGCCGGTAGTTCTATCAATAAAATTATTCCCCGCATTCAGGAAACTGCCGAACTTATCCAAGAGGTATCTACAACTACTTCACATCAAAAAGCAGGGATTAACCAAATAGAGGCCGCTATAAACCAATTAAGCCATAGCACCCAAAACAACGCCAGCAGCAGCGAGCATTTAGCCAGCGCCGTAACATCTTTACTTAGCGAAATCGATAAGCTAGAAAAAGAAATTGCTTACTTTAAAATTAACCGAAGTAAAACTAAATTAATAGGTAACAACTAGTAGATAATAGTTTTGTTAGTTATGCGCTGCTTTAACGGTATTAGCCATTAGCATAGCTACCGTTAAGGGGCCTACGCCGCCGGGTACCGGGCTGTAAGCCGCTGGCGTAGCGTCATCAAGCAACATATCACCTACAAGGCCGCTGTCGGTACGGCTAATGCCTACATCTATCACCACCGTACCGGCTTTTAACTGGCTGCTTTTAATAAAGTGCGGCTTACCTGCGGCCGAAACTATTATATCGGCCATAGCCAGCTCGTTAGCCAAATTAGCGGTAGCGCTATGGGCTATGGTAACGGTGGCCGTAGCCTGTAATAAAAGCTGTGCCACCGGCTGGCCCACAATGGCGCTGCTGCCAATTACTAACGCCTTTTTAGCCGCCGGCGGCCTTTGGTAAAAACGAAGTAGTTCCATAACGGCTAAAGCTGTGCAGGGCGTAAAGTAAAATTCGTTATCGCCGCTTAATAAACGGCCCCTGTTTAAAGGGTGCAAACCATCAACATCTTTATAAGGATTAATAGCTTCGGCTATTTTATGGGCATTAATATGGCCCGGCAAAGGCAGTTGGCAAATAACAGCGTTAATGTTACTATCGTTATTTAAATTATTAATATTAGCCAGTAACTCGGCCTCTGTGATGTTAACGGGATATTGGTAAAGCCGGGTATTAATGCCCAGCCGGCCGGCTATTTTTTGTTTATGACCAATATAAACAAGGCTGGCCGGGTTATCGCCCACCAAAATAATGGCTAACTGGGGTATCACCCCTTTAGCTTGTAAAAGCTGCACCTGCCCGCTTAATTGTGTATAAATTTTTTCGGTAATGGGTTTAGCCAGCAGTTCTGTAACTTGCATACTAAAACCCATCAATAGTAGTTAGCGGCAAAGCATCGTAAAGCTGTAATAAATTGCCCTGCCCTACACTAATATGGTTACGGTTAGTAAAAGCTAAATCATTTGCCCATTCTCCGCGCTGATTAACATAAAGATTCCACGCCGTGCTGGAGCTATTTAAGGCATCAAGGCTACGCATTAAATAAGCCCCTTGCTCGGAAGAACCGTTGCCTAAATGGTAATAAACCACACTAATATTATTGTAAGCGCGCATTAATAACGAGCTTAGCTCTAAAATATCGAGGTCGGCCAGCATACCGGCGGCGCTTAAAGCCAGTCTATCTTCTTCCAGCTCGTTAATTAATCTAAAGTAAAACCCCTGCGATAAGGCAAAGCTTTCTCTGGCCGCAAAGGTTGTAGCTAAACTAAATAAAATATTACGGTTATAACGGTCCATTTCGTGGGCTAAATAAAAATTGTGCAAGGCCAGCTCAAAATCGTCCCGGTTATAATAGATAACACCCATTTTATAGCGTACATTAGCCGTATCGTACCCATCTAACACCGCTCTATCAAAAAAGATTAAGGCCGAGTTAAAATCGCTGGAGTGGTTATAATAAAGCCTGCCCAATTCGGCATAGATACTGGCATGGCGGCTGCTGGGGCTAAGTACCCGGCGGTCTTTGGCATCTTCGTATTGCCTAAGCGCCTCTAAAAAGGCTATCTCGGCTTGCCGTGTTTCGCCCTCACGCAAGAGTAAACGGCCTAAACGTGCATAAATATTTATGCTCATCTCTAATTGAGCACGCGAGAAAGGCGTTTGCATTTCGAGGTGAGCCCTAGCTAAGTTTAAAGCCATGCGTTCTTCGGCCCGTTCGTTAATAATATTAAAGTAGCGGGCTAACTGATAGTGCACCGCCGGCACCGTTTCATCGTGCTCAAGGGCTAACCTAAGCACCTCTACCACATTGTGGTATTCGCGGTTATCTAGATACCAGCCGGCCAAATTGGCATAAATTTGCGCATGCACCACCGGCCTTGGCAGCTCTACCGTTAAAGCCACCATACGCCTAATTTCTTGCGGCTGATTAGTTTTAATAAAGTAATTTAATAACCTTACCCGTAAATCGTCGGTAAAACGGGTACTTAAAATAGAAGCATAAACGATACGCGCCCGTTCAAAAAAGTACGGGTCTTCATCGCCCCACTCCATTAAGTTATCGCCCTGCGCCATCATTATTTGGTAATCGTTTTTATTAACCGTATTTAAAAATTGCTCATAAATTGCATCGGCCCTAGCAAAATCAGCGCGGTTATGCTCAAAAAGACCGTAGGCTAAAAAGGCACGCCGGCTACGCGGGTTAAAATGAATTAGCTGGCCATACTTTAAACGCGCTAAGTTAAATTCGCGCTGTTCCTCAAAGGCGGCGGCATAACGTAAAAACCAGTTATGGCTGAAGATACCCCTAACGCCTCTAATGTTAAGACCCGCAGAGTTACCGCCAATATTAATGTTACCCAGCTGCCAGCCCTCAAAAGCAATTCTAAAATATTCCAGCGCCGCGCTGTAATTTAGCTGTCTGATAGCATTATAACCGGCCCGGTAGTAAAAATGAGCCTGCAACGGCCGGTAAACAAAATTAAGCAATAAGGTAGTCAAAAGGGCCACAAAAGCTAAGCCGGCCGCATAGGTACGCACCTTAGGCCAAACATTATTAACAAAAACATACCTAAAGCCTTGCTGGCTATGCTCAAAGGCCTCTCCGGTGCTTTTTTCGTAAAAATTAGATACTAAAATGCGTACCCCAGTGGCCTTACGCACTTCGTTGGCTAAGTTACGGGCACTTACCTGCTTTAAAATTTTACGCGTTACATTATAAACGGTAGCCGCCGGTATATCTTCGTTAATTAATAACTCTTGCAAAGCTATTTTTAAATTACGCGGCATTTTTGCCAAATGCTCACGGATTATCTTTAACTGCTCGGCGGTAAAAACTAATTTTTCCGGTGTTATTTCTTCGTCGTAATCGTCTTCAGCACTGTCCTCATCGAGTGAGGGGGCCATATCTTCGTATTTAGGTTTATCAAAAACGGCGCTAAAATCGCCTAAATTAAAATCTTCGCTGCCTTCTTCTTCCTCACCACCTTCTTCGAGCGGAAAATCTAAATCTGTATCGGCTTCGGGTATTTCTAAGCTGCTGATGCCGCCCATAAAAGAGCCGGCTGCTCTCTCGCTTTCATCTAATGGCTCGGCAGTTAAATCATCTTCGGTTGCCGCTAAGCCGGCTTCAACATTAAGCTCCGGCTCGTCATCTAAGCCGCCTACACTTAAATCATCTATATCAAGGCCGTCAATATCTAAGCCATCAATGCTTAAATTATCATCGGCTTCGGGGGCGCCCGCAGCCTCGTTTACTTCGTCCGGCTGCTCAGTAAAAATATCGGCCGGAGCTTCGGCTTCTTCCAAAACATCTTCGGGAACCGTTATATTTTCGTTTAAAAAAGCATTTAAATCATCGTTATCGGCAAGGTTATTGTCAAAGTCATCTAATTCAAAGTTAGGCAGCTCTTCGTCTAAAGCGGTTAAGTCGGAGCCTTCCTGAAGACCAATTTCATCGGCTACATCGGCGCCGTCTTCGTTAGTTAAATTTCCTTCGGCTGCCGGTTCGTTTAGATTGGCAGCTTCGTCTTCTTCGTCAGCTGGTTCGGCTTCTTCGTCGTTAAGGTAGCTGTTACGCTCGGGCGGCGGCGCTACATTTTCGATAGCTTCGCCGTGTTCTTCCCGCCATACCGCCTCATCAGAAAGATTATTAATAAGGTTTTTAAACTGGTTTAACTCATCTATACTTGGCATAACTTACCTAACTTTTCGGCTTAAAATTATCTTTTCTTAAGGGTTACCGCCGGCTAATGCACCCATTTTATAATGAGGCCGAGCCGGCTAAATCTACCTCAAACCAAAACAACACGCCATCGTTTATATTACTAAAGCCAAAATTATTACCCGTAGCCCGTCCAATGGCCGCCACAATAGACAGGCCAATGCCGCTGCCGCCAATATCGCGCTGGCGGGCATCATCTATTTTATAAAAAGCTTGCCAAATATCACCGGCTTTATCTTCGGCAATGTGGCTGCCGCTATTAAAAACCTCCAGCCGTGCCTTATCGTTGTGCCGGTAAACCGCCAGCTCGATATTTTTGGGACCGGCTACATGGTCTAGGGCATTGTTAAGATAGTTGGTAATTACTTGCTCGGTGCGCTCAATATCGGCATTAACCGTAAGCTCTTCTACCTTAGTAATTAAAGATATTTGCCGGCCGGCAAAAATAGGGCGGTAACGTTTGGCTATATCTAAGCACAGTAAATCGATAGCAAACGGTAAGCTTTCTATTTTAAAGCTGCCGGATTCCAGCTGAGCTAAATCGAGCATACTTTTTATAAGGTTGTTCATTTTTTCGGCCTCTTCGCTTATCACTTTGGCATAACGCTGGCCATCGGCTGAGAGCGGCGGGGTTGTAAGCTGCGTAAGCATTTCGGTGTAACCGCTAATTAAAAAGAGCGGCGATTTTAACTCGTGCGAAACATCGCTGATAAATTTTTTACGCATTATCTCATTTTTTTTGCCTAAATCGACATCGGCTTTAAGCCGCTTATTTTGCTCGGCCAACACGGCAATCGCGGCCCGCAGCTGCTCGCTAAGCCAGTTAATATCACGCGCTAAGTCGGTAAATTCGTTATTGCCGCGCAGCGGGACTTCGGCTACTAAATTAGAGTTAGCCAGCTTACGCGTGGCCCGGCTTATCTCTACAATAGGTTTGGTAAAGTAACGCGCTAAAATAAAAGCCAATAAAATACAAACTAAAGTTACAATACCGGCCACCAGCCAAGTTAGCCGGTTAGCAATAGCCGCATTTTCTTGGATTTGAGCTAAAGGATAACTAATTTGTAACTCGTAACGGTTGCTTAAAGTTTCTTGGTAACCAAGTATATCTATATTAAAACCCACTCCCTGCCTAGTTATATAAAGCAAGCCATTACCTACCTGCTGCACATTTTGAAGAAACTCGGGCCGCGGTAAACGAGTTACATTGTTAGGCATAACACGATGGCTGCCCCTAAACATATTATTGGTATTATTAGGGCGCGGATAAATCAACTGGCCGCGGCTATCAAAAACCGTTACCATAATGGGGCTATCACCAATAAACCTATCCAGCTGCAAATGCAGGCTGCTCCATTCGGCGCTATAAAGCCTGTTTTCAAAGAGGGCGCGGCTTAGTTCGGCCACCCTTAAGATTTGCTCTTTTTTACTATTTAAATAAAATTGGTAGCCATAAAGGGTATTAACAGTAAGCAACACCCCTGTAAAAAAAAGGGGGATACTTATCATTATGACAAAAAATTTTAATCTTAAAGTAATACGCATAAGAATTAAGAATTAAGAATTACTACAATTTATTGATTCTTAATTGTTTATTACCTCAAATTTATAGCCAAAACCGCGCTCGGCCAGCAGCATATTACTTTTGCTGCCCAGCTTTACCCTAAGCCTTGCCATATGTACATCTACCGTACGCAAAGTACCTACATAATCGCTGCCCCATACATCGTAAAGCAATTTTTCACGGCTAATTACTTTACTAGTATTTTGCATTAAATAAACCAGCAAATTATATTCGGTAGGGCTTAACTGGATAGGCTCGCCATCTACCAACACTTTATGGGTAAGGGCATTTACCACTATACCATTAACGTTTATTTCGTCGGTTATCTTTTTACCCATTTGCAAACGCCTTTCGATACGCGCAATTAAAGCGCTAGGTTTGATGGGCTTACTCACAAAATCATCGGCCCCAACCTCAAAGGCTAAACGTTCATCTAACTCTTCGCTGCGGGCCGTTAGCATAATAGCCGGCAGCTCTGGTTTAATTTCTTTAATTTTTTTGCAAACGGCATAACCATCGTAAACCGGCATCATTAAATCGATAATAGCCAAATCAATAGCATCTTTATTATTATTAAATAATGCTAAGGCTTCGCCGCCGTCTTTGGCTTCAATAACATTAAAGCCGGCATTTTTTAAAATTTCGCCCAATAAGGCCCTAATTTTAAATTCGTCATCGGCAATTAGTACTGTACGTTTATCGCTCATTAATGTTTCCACCTGCCCGTTATTATAGCATTATTTTATTATTTGCCTATAATCTTACCGCTTAATTTACCAATTTGTAACAGCAACGCCATAATTATTTTTTAAAGCCGGCTTACCTAACTATACGTTCTACAATAATATCTATTGCCCTTACATCGCCGCGCACAATAGCCGGCTGCGGTTCGCGGTTTTGCCAAATAGGAGCCGTTTGATTGGGTACAAAAACCCGGGCAATAAGACCATAATTTTTAGTTAAATCTATATTTTGCCTATGTATACGCAGCGAATACGGCACCGGCATTTGGCGGGGCGATTCTACCATCATTTTAGCAATTAAGGCGCCGGCACGGCCGTCATCAAGCAGCTCGACAAGCTCTACCTCTACCCAAAAAGGATACGGCGGCACGGTGTTATCGATATACCTTACGGTGCCTTGCACTACTAAATGGCTGCTTTGCGGGGCCGGTTGCTCGGGAATGATAACTTGCGATGGGGTACGGCAGGCCGCTAACAGCACTACTAAGGCGATAACCTTTTTCATTTTTTCCTCTTAGTTGCTAAGTAAACTAGCTAAAATTTAAAGCTTTGGTGGAGCTTATTAACTTATCGGCCAGCAAAGAAAAAATAAATAATAGTTGAAAATTAAGAAATAAAAATTAATAACCGGTATCTTCCAATGATTAATTGTTACTTTTTAATAATTAATTTTAAAGTGTAGCTATAGCCCTCCGAAAGTTGTGTACTAAGGAGAAACACTATGCCCAATCAATTAAACCACGCCGTAAAAATTATTATGCAAAACTACCCCATCTTTCCTGCCGGT
>WRBN01000044.1 GCA_009784515.1 Spirochaetaceae bacterium
CTAGCCTTAACCCTTCTAAGCGGGCTTCTTCGGCCAGCCGGGCCGCTTCTTCGGCTAATAACCTAGCCTCTTCTTCTAATAAAAATTGATTAAATTCTTCTCGGTACAAATTAAATAATCTAAAGAGTATCTCATCATCAAGTTCGGCTAAAGCTAGCTCTTCGCCATCAACAATAATAGTAATAGTACCGCCATTAGCGCTATCGCCGTTAGCTGGCTGATTAAGCAAACTATTATCAGCGCTGACCCTTTGACCGTTGTTAAGTCCTAAAAAATCTAAGAAAGTTGGCCGCAGCTGGACAAACTCGTTATGTAAAGCGGCCTCTTGCTGCTGCCGTTGAAGTTGATTATTAATTAGCCTAAGTTCGTCTTGCTCGTTAAAGGGCAAGGTTACTTCACTGTTTAAGGTAAAATCTAAATTACTCTCTGGCGAACTATAAACCAAGCCGTTTTGAACCTCGTTAGTAGTAGCGCAAGAGATTATCGCCAATAAAAGTATAAAAATAACTAAATAACGCATTATTAAAATCCTTAAAAATTGGCATCACGTTGGGCAAATTGATTTAAAAACTCTCTAAGCAAACTCTCGTTGGTATGCGGCAGGCTGCTAAGAGCTAAACTTTCAATTTGTACCCAGTATCTAGCTACTTCTTCTTCGCTCCACACGTGGCCGCTGGGACGAACGGGGGCTAAACTGGGTGAAAAATTTAAAAAATTACCGGGAAAAATAAAATTATGGATATGCGGACGCTGCTCTAAGGTACGGCCGCTGGCCTCGATAAAATTTTGCGCTAAAGTTAGATCGCGGTTACTTTGAAAATTTCTAACGGCCATTACCGGGATAGTTATTAACAAAATTGCCCCTAAAGGGATTAAACCCAGCAAAAAAAAGCGTGCCATTTGCTTTTTACTAAAAAAAGCACTGGGCAAATATTTTTTAATTTTTTTATAGTTTAACTTTGGCATTATTGTATAACTTATCGGCTAATTAAGTGAAAAGTGAAAGTTTAAAAGCAAAAGGCAGCTTATTTATTCAGTATTACCTCTCTTACAAGCTTTTATTATCAATTTTTAGTTTTTATCTGGATTATAAGGTTTATTAAGGTTGGCATAGCCGTCTTTTTTAGCAAAGCTTTGCATTTTTTGAGTAAATTGTTCGGGAGTGAGTGTTTTCATAGGGTATAAGATAAACCAATTTTTGGCCGGCCAAAACTAATGAGGGTATTTTGCAAGTTCCAGCAGCGCTGGAACTCGGCTCGGTTGTCATCAACAGTTATGTCGTATTTATCTTCTGTTAATCCTGTTATATCTATCATTTTTCCCTCATATTATTTTAAAAAAAATGTTCATACCTACTTTTATAACATAATGTTTTTCTTTATAATAGTGAGTATATGAAATTTATACCTTTATTTTTAGCACTTATATGGGCTGGGTGCGATTTAAGCACAAATCACAATTTCTTTACCGTCCAAAATAGTAGTACTATTAATGTATTTCTGCAAGAGGTGCGGAACGAAGTACTAGTAGAAGTTTCTCCCGAAAGAATTAATTTTTTTCATAATGGCGGCTCTTTCCATATAACCCGTGAGGGGTTAGCTAAGCATATTAATATAGATATGCCATTTACTGTTGTATTCATTAATAACAATAGTACTCGAATAACTCTCGATAGAGTCATTGTTTTATCTAATGGTAATGAAGAAATCTTTAATAATGTTAGTTCAACCACTATAATATTTCCATAATTTAACCTCTATCGGTATCACGAGCTATTATCGGCCCGTTTAATCCTAACATACTATTTACATAACGGGCCTTACTACGCAACTGTATAATGTTACTAGATACTCCCTGTGACGTTATATGCATTGTTCCAGCTCCTGTTAATTCATAGGGTGGAACTAGTCTATTGGCAGTTATGGTTCTGTTTTGTAAATTTACAGTGAAGGCTCTAGGATTGCTATTAATTAATGTTATATCACCTAGTTGGCTTCCGGGAGGGTTAGGGATTAAAGTAAATCCAGCTGTTTGCCCATAGTTTAGCATTGCTGGCCCGGTGAGGGTTATTGAAGTGGGACGAATAGGGGGAGAGAACACTATATTTGGAACAAATAGACTAATTAAATTTGGTGCACGACCATCTAAATTATACGGGTTAAAAGTAAAATTTTGATTATTATGTATCTCTAAAGTACTGTTACCCAAAGTAAATATAATTGGGGAACCTGATCTGTTTTGAAAAATAAAATCCCAATTCATGGTGGTACCTTGTGTAGTTAAATTAATCCGAAAGTTAGGTTGTAATACGGGGGTGGGAATATAATTATTAAAACTTTGTGTAAAAGTTCCGTTTTTTGTTTGATAAACAATATAGTCGGGATACAGTGTAATAATGCTATCTCTAGAATTATTAGTCAAACTTTGATGACCATTTACAATAATCATCCCATTCCAATCTTGAGAGATAGTCAGTGAACTCATTTTATTATATCCTAAATTACATCCGTTTATAAAAAATAGCAATGATAAATATAAAAAAATTAAACTTATTGGTTTCATACTCATATATAAGCAATCTTTCCTCTTCTTCTAGATAGTTACATAAAAACTCAGCAACTTTTAAAATATTTGCGTCATTAGAGTAATAACTATATTTACACCGGAACCAGCTATACTAAATTGAGGTATTCCCGTACCTATAGTTGTTAATGCTGGAATAGTTCTAGAAGTTATACCGTCTCTACCAATTACTACTAAAGGGATGTTTGTATTGTTTACTAAAGTTGCTGGTATCGCATTAGAACCAGTATTACTTTGCCTAGATATATTAACAATGATTGGTTCCGAAAAATTAAACCCATTAACTAACATTTCAGACTTAGGCACAAATATTCGTCCATATTCTAGTCCTGCACTTCCTCTTCTTCTTTCTATAGTTATACCATCTTCATGGTATATTAACACTGGTATAGGCATAAACCCATCAATTAAATTTCCGTTAAAGTTTCTAATTAAAATGGTATTATTAGATACCGATACTAATTCCATATCTAGTTCTTTTTTATCATTTAAATTACAACTTACAATAATTGTAACCAAAAAAGTACATAATAATACTCTTGCTAAATTAATATTTTTCTTATTTGTTTTTCTCATACCTATTTTATAACATAATATTTTTCTTTATAGTAGGGGGCATATGAAATTTATATCTTTTTTTTATATTTACTTCAAATCTATTGGTGCATTTAACCCAGTAATTGCGCTGGGTACCATCAAATTACTGTAAGGCAATTCAATCAACGTAATCACTGTTACATCAAATTTACTTCCTATAGGCGGAGCAATGCTGCCATCGGCTAAGCTTTTAATTTTGCCGAGCTTACCGGAATCGAGCCGCTTTAAAGTTAGCTCTTTAATTTTAGTACCGCCTTTTCAAGGTTATAACTATTACTTATAATTTACTTTAATTTAGCAGTCTTTGTAAAGTATCGTGCAGACGCATCACATTACGGCTGCTTAGCTCTAAACGATTAGTGCTAAAATTACTACCGATAAGCTGCACTCTAAAGATAGCCGACCCAGCAATAGCCCTCATTTGCTCATAGGTTAAAAAACTTACACCCTCTTCGCTATAAACACCATTACTATAACTATGGGCTACATTATTAAGCGATAACTGCATATTTTGCTGACCTAAACAAATAAAAATAGTTTGTACATTGAAATTGATGGTCCCGGTATAATCGTAACGCAAAATATAATAAAGCCGCGATTCTTCTCTGGCCACCGCCAAAGCTATGGTAAAACTATTTTCGTTATCGATATAAAAAGTAGGCAGATAAAATTGCCTAATGATACGTGTTATATAAGTTGTATGAATTTGATAGGGCCTGATGGCCTCTGCCAATTTAATATCGTGGAACAAACCGCAGCTGCTTAAAGTCATTAAAATGATAGGTATAATTATTTTGTACTTTAACATACCGATAATATAACGCTTTAATAGGAAATAGAGAAATAAAGTTTTTGCTATCGCCACCTATCCCCGCCGCAGAGCAGCGGAGTATTACGGCGGGCTTGCAGGTTTTCTTACGAAAACCGCCGCAAAAACATTTTAAGCGGTTACACCCTAAAGGGTTGAGTATTAGACCCGTGCCTACGGCAATTAAAAGCTTAGTAGTTTTTAATTTTCACTTTATAATTTTTAATTAACGCTGTGTTATTGCTACATAAGCCTGTACATCTACCAAGTAGTTGTATAACCTAATGGCATCTTCGTTACTAAGGCCAACCATACCATCATCAAGCTGATACCAAGTAATATTCGGCATTACCGGTACCGCTAAAGGTAAATTTGGCCTATGATTACCCGTTGGGGTTAGACAACTCGTTAAGCTTAGCAACCACATTATCGCTAGTAACAGCGGCTTTTTTACGGTTAGCTTCATCTTGTACCTCCTTTGCTTTTTGCGCTTGCTCTTGTATAGCCTGCTTATCGCTAGTCATACGTTTTAAATCTTTTTGGGCTTGTTTACCTTGCTCCAATTTTTTACCCAATAAGTAGCTTAATATGGCTGTCGTTGTTATAATTATAACCTTAGCCAGTGCTTTAATTTTATTTATCATTTCTCTCTATTCCTTGTTCCTTATTACCTGTTCCCTTAATGGCTACCCCAACTTTAGATATATCCACCCCTACAAAAGCGGCGGCAATAAAGGTAGCCACCATAATTACCTCGCTCATAGGTATATCAACTACACCCTGCATTTTTAATATTAAACTGATTAACGCCACCAATACCGCCGTTAATTTGCAAGTTATGTTAATGGTATTTGCTTTCAATCGCATCATTTTCTACCCTTTAATTTTTAATTATTAGTTATTAAACTAAGCACCCGATATAAATAACTTAAAGCAGTAAGGCCGCCTACCACCGCCACCAACCAGCCAATAATAGCCTTTGGATTAATAGCATTTAGCCGCTCTTCCAGCTTATTAATTTTGCCGATAAGGCCATTACCGGTCTCTTTGTCTTCGTCCCAATGTAAGCCCACTTTTAGCCGCAAATTACGGTTACTCTTTTTTAAGCTGCTAATCTCGCGCCCATTAACCTCTACTTTACGCATTAGCTCTTCCAATTGCCTTGTTAACTTTTCATTTTCCATCTTTAAACCGTTACCCCTTATCCATCATTTTTTGTTAAGGTAAGTTATCGTATAGGCTAAAGCTCGCTTTAATTAAAAAAGTAAAAATTAAGAATTAAAAAATTTCACTTTTCGCTTTTCAAAGGCTCTTGACACAATTAAAAGATTTATGATACTTTACAGTTAAATACGGTGCACGTAGTTCAGTGGTAGAGCGCCAGATTGTGATTCTGGTTGTCGCGGGTTCAAACCCCGTCGTGCACCCTGCAAAAAAACAACCCTACTAAATTTAGTAGGGTTGTTTTTTAAGCTAAAACTTTAATTTATTAATGTTTTATACCGTACTACGTAATCGGGTTGTCGCCAGTAGATTTATCTTTTTTCACTAATTTACCTGCTTAATATTAAATAATTTAAACAAAGTATTAAATAAGCTATAAAGATAGAAAGGTGTTGGATTAAAGATTGCCGTAAAGTATGATGTTGTTTTTTAAATAAAGGCAAAAACCTAAAAGCTGCTTCTATAACCATAGGTAATAATAAAAGGGCCAAATGCCCTAAAAACCACAGTGAATGAGAATAAAAACTAAACAACCTAACGCCCGAAGCTATATCGATAAACCATAAGGCAGCCGCTAAACGGCGCAGTAAAAAATCGCCGGGTTTAGGTGATAGCCCCTTTTTAGCCGAATAACCCAGCCTAAAAATGTATAAGCTATTAACCAACAGCAATAAAGTGGTAATAATAAAATGTAAAAACATAAGGTGTTGCTTTTAAATGGCCTGCACTTCTTTAACCAAATTGTTAGCCTTAAGTTTTTGGATAATCTCTTCGTTAATGGCCACTCTCAAAAGCCTGCCTCCTTTAATAATTTTGTTATTAAAATGTAAATATATTAAGCTTTCGCCGTAACTATCGCCAATAATATCGCGCAAGGTTAGTAGCTCTTCTTTGTTAATTTCATTATCTTCTTTTAAATAAAGGTGCAACTCTTTAGCCCGTTCTTCATTTTTAGTAGCTTTGGCCTTAATGGCTGCATCGGGCAAAGCCACACGGTCTAGCCTGAATTGCGGTTCACTGCCATTTTTATCTACCTTACCATAAAGCATTAGGGTAGCATTTTCAATTAAGTGCGGTTCCATGTCGGCTAAAACTTTGCTAAAAACCACTACCTCTATGCTACCGTTATAATCCTCTAAAATAAAGCTGGACATCTTTGTATTACTTTTAGTTATACGGCTTTTAATATTTTTAATTAAACCTACTGCACAATATTCTTTACGTAACAAGGCTTCTTCGGTATTAGCTAAGTTCAAAGTATGGTGCTGCTGCCAAGCCCCTTTAAATTTATCCAGCGGGTGGCCACTAATATAAAAACCCAACAGTTCTTTTTCGTGCTCTAATTTTTGATCGAGGACAATATCTTCGGCTTCGGTAAAGGTAAATTCGGGGAAGGCTACTTCATCGGCAAAAGCATCAAATAAACTGGGGCCGGCGTTTTGGCTGGCCTTCTTTTTTACGGCGTGGTCGATGGCTGCCTCGTAGTTAGCCAGTAACTTGCCGCGCTGAAATTCCTTTAAGCCATCAAAAAGGCCGGCTTTAATAAAAATTTCCACTACCCTTTTATTAACGCTTTGCAACGGCATTTTGTCTAAAAAATCATTAAAATTTTTAAATAATCCATCTTGACGAGCGGTAATCACTTCGTTTACCGCTTGTTCCCCTACACCTTTTAAGCCCTGTAATCCATAATAAATTTGCCCGCTGCTAGCCGAAAAACCGGCCGCCGATTGATTAATATCGGGCGGGAAAATTTGTAACCCCATCGCCTTAGCTTCATCAAGATATTTTTTAAAACTACTGGGGTTATTAATGTTTTTGCTTAACACCGCCGCCATAAATTGGGCCGGGTAGTGCACTTTAAGGTAAGCCGTTTGATAGGCCAGCACGCTATAACAAGCGGCATGGCTTTTATTAAAGCCATAACCGGCAAATTTCTCCAACTTTTCAAAAATTTTTACCGCACCAGTTTCGCTGTGGCCATTGGCTTTAGCCCCTTCGACAAAAACAGCTTTTTGTTTGGCCATCTCCTCCGGCTTTTTTTTACCCATAGCCCGCCGCAAAATATCGGCACCGCCTAAACTATAGCCGGCATAAATTTGCGCCACCTGCATAACTTGCTCTTGATAAACAATAACCCCATAAGTTGGTTTTAAAATTTCGGCTAAGCTGGGGTCGTCATAGATAACACTTTTGGGGTTACGTTTGCCTTTAATAAAATCGGGGATATAATCCATCGGACCGGGGCGGTAAAGCGAGTTTAAAGCGATTAAATCTTCGATACTTTCCGGGTCGGTTTCCTTTAAAACCTTGCGCATACCATCGCTTTCAAATTGAAAGATACCGGCGGTATCGGCTTTACCAAAAAGCTTAAAGACCTTTTTATCATCTTCGGGAATTTGTTTAATCTCAAAGTTTGGCTCTGTTTCCTTAACCATAGCAATGGTGCGGTCAATAATACCCAGCGTAGAAAGCCCTAGTAAATCCATCTTAACAAGGCCGCAATCCTCCAGAGCGGTACCTTCATACGCCGTTACAATAATTTTTTCACCGTCTTTATCGGCGGTAATTAAAGGGGCGTAATCTACCACCTGCGTTTTACCAATAACGTGGCCGCAAGCATGCACACCGGTGCCGCGTACCTGCCCTTCTACCCGGCTGGCAATATCAAAAAGCTCGGCATAAACACCGCCGCGCTCCGCAAACTCTTTTAGTTCACTACTATTTTCTAGAGCATCTTTCACATTTTTATGCTCTTTAGTAACAGCTTTAGTAATAGCCAAACTATCGCCATAATGTATATCTAACACTCTTGCCACGTCTTTTAAGGCAGCTTTAGTTTGCAAAGTGCTATAAGTTACAATACCGGCCACATTTTCATCGCCATATTTTTTGCTAATATACTGGGCTACTTCATCGCGCCGTTCATCGTTAAAATCGATGTCAAAGTCGGGCATACTGATACGTTCAGGGTTTAAAAAACGCTCGAAAAGTAAATTATACTTTAAAGGGTCGATGTCGGTAATCGCTAAGGAGTAAGCCACAATACTGCCGGCCCCGCTGCCGCGGCCGGGCCCAACGCTAATACCGTTATCTTTAGCCCATTTAATAAAATCCCATACAATTAAAAAATAACCAACAAAACCCATTTTACTAATAGTGGCTATCTCGAAGGCTGCACGTTCTTTAATAGCCGGTGTTACCGGATTATAACGGCTATTAAGCCCTTCATTTACTAAATAAGTTAGATAAGCCTCTTCATTAGCATAACCGGCCGGGATAACGTAATCGGGTAATAAAGCCCCCGGTTTGGGGATAGTCAGATTACATCTTTCAGCAATTTTTACAGTGTTAGCTAAAGCCTCCGGTAAATCGGCAAAAAGGGCAGCCATTTCATCGGCAGTTTTTAAATAACAGTTAGGGCTAGCTCGCATACGTTCAACATCATCACGTTTAGCCTGTGTCCCTACACAGATAAGAATATCATTGATAGTTTCATCTTCTTTTAAAAGATAGTGCACATCGTTAGTGGCCACCAAAGGGATACCGGTTTCGGCGCTTAATCTGGGCAGCTCTTTCCGGATAATTTTATCTTCGGGAAAACCATGGTCTTGAATCTCAAGGTAAAAATTATTACGGCCAAAAAGTTTATCGTAATAAAGGGCACGCTTTTTAGCTTCTTCATATTTATTATTTACAATAAGGTACGATACCTCGCCGACTAAGCAGCCGCTTAAAGCAATTAACCCTTCGTAATGCTGCTGTAAAAGTTCGTCATCTACACGCGGTTTGTAATAAAAACCTTCCGTATAAGCTTTACTGGTTAAAGTTAGTAAGTTTTTATAGCCAACTTCGTTAGTGGCCAACAAAACCATATGAAAATTACTACGCTCCCCGGCCACTGCTTTACGGTCGTGCCTGCTATAAGCCACATAAACTTCGCAACCAATAATGGCTTTAATACCCTTTTTTTTACAGGCATCTTCAAAACTTAAAATACCAAGCATATTGCCATGGTCGGTTAAAGCCACAGCAGGCATATTATAGCTTTTAGCCAACCCCGCAAGGCCCGCTACGGTGGCCGAACCATCTAAAAGCGAATAATCACTATGATTATGCAAATGCACAAAATTATTAGCCATATATGTTAGTTTAGCACTTTTTGTGGCTTATGGCAAGGCATATTGTTAGGCTCTCTTGCCATTAACTGCTAAGTTATGTTATAGTAACCGCACTATGGGTGTACGCGGCGAAATTTTTAGCATAACCACCTTTGCCGGTGATAAAACTTATTTTTTTAACATTAAAGAAAATAGATATAAAAATATTTATATGACTATCGCCGAAAGTGTGCGTAAAGCTAACGGCGGCTTCGAGCGTTTTCAGTTGGCCGTTTTTGAAGAAGATTTTGCCTTTTTTAGTGTTATGTTATGGAAGGCAGAAGAACTTATAGAGCAAAATATTACCAGCTGGGAAGATAAATTAACAGCCAAAAGCGGTAAGCGTTTTTATAGCTTTAAGCTGGAACCGGCTATAAGAAAGTGGCCGGCTTGTTTAACTATAACCGAACATAAAAATGACGAAGATGTTAAAAATAACAGAGTAATTAAGCTTTTTAAAGATAACGTTACCAACTTTAGTATTGGTTTTAATAAATGCCGGGCCTATAAAGAGGGCGGCCATGCCAACCTTAATAAACCTTATAATCCAAATAAAAGTTAATAATTAATAAAATGATAAGGAATAAGTAACAGTGAATATTTTTAATAGTTATTTATTATTCTCTATTCTTTTTATTCCATATCCTTAAAAAGAGGAATAACTTTTAGTTTTTCGTTTTCGCTTTTCAACTATATAAAATATCTCTTTATTTTTTGCTTGTTTTATGTTACCCTATCCTTATGCAAGATAACTTAGAGCAGCTTTTAACAGATATTTGTAAAGGGTTACAAAATTATATCGCCGGCATTGGTTTTACTAAAGTCCATTTAGGGTTAAGCGGCGGCTTAGACAGCGCCTTAGTGGCCGCATTGGCTTGTTTTAGTTTAGGGCCGGCTAATGTAAAAGGATTTTTACTGCCCAGCCGCTATAGCAGCCGGCATAGTCTTGATGATGCTTTAGCTTTAGCCGATAATTTACAGATTAGCCACGATACCATAGCCCTAGAGAGCGTTCACCAAAGTCTTGAGCAACTGCTAAGCCCGCACTTTAGCTTAACCGGACTGCCCGATGAAAATTTGCAGGCTCGCTTACGCGGCGTTATTTTAATGGCTTACTCTAATAGTACCGGCAGTCTCTTACTTTCTACCAGCAATAAAAGCGAGCTGGCCGTAGGTTACGGCACTTTATACGGTGATATGTGCGGTGGGTTAAACCCTATTGGGAACCTTTATAAAACCGAAGTTTATGCTTTATGCCGCTATATTAATAAAATAAAAGGCAATGTTATACCTAATAATATCCTAACCAAAGCCCCTTCTGCCGAGCTGCGGCCAAACCAAAAAGATAGCGATAGTCTGCCCGATTACCCTACCTTAGATAATATTTTAAAATTATATTTAGATAAAAACCTATCTTTAGAGCAAATTACAGCGGCCGGTTACAATTACGAGGTAGTAAGCAAGATAATTAAGTTAAATAAAAATAATTTGTTTAAGACGGCACAAAGCCCGCCTATCTTAGAATTAAGAGGGGTTGTACTTTAATTATTAATTTTTACTTCTTAATTATAATTAAATAAAGGTATTTTATGACGCAATATTTAATAGCCCTCGATCAAGGCACAACTAGTAGCCGCACTATCATCTTTGATAAGCAAAGTAAGATAGTTGGCTTAGCTCAAAAAGAGTTTAAACAAATTTACCCGCAACCGGGCTGGGTAGAGCACGACCCATACGAAATTTGGGCCAGCCAGTTAGCCACTCTAAAAGAGGTTTGTAAAAGCGCCGGCATAACGGCCAAGCAAATAGCCGCCATCGCCTTAACCAACCAGCGCGAAAGTACCCTTGTATGGGATAAAACTACGGGTGAACCTATCTATAACACTATTGTGTGGCAGTGCCGCCGCACCGCCGGCCACTGTGATGAGCTTAAAGCCAAAGGTTTTGACAAAGTAATTAAAGATAAAACGGGGTTAATTATTGACGCTTATTTTTCGGCCACTAAGCTTAGCTGGCTACTGGATAATATAGCAGGCGCCCGGGTTAAAGCCGAAAGCGGACAATTACTTTTTGGCACGGTAGATAGCTGGTTGTTATGGCAGCTTACTAAAGGCGAGGTGCACGCTACCGATTATAGCAACGCCAGCCGTACTATGCTCTTTAATATTCATACATTACAATGGGATAACGATTTACTTAAAGAATTTAATATCCCGCTGCAAATGTTACCGCAGGTAAAACCCTCTAGCTATCTTTATGGTTATAGTGCCGCCGAGTTTTTAGGGCACGAAATACCCATTAGCGGCGTAATTGGCGACCAACAGGCAGCTCTTTTTGGACAAGGTTGCTTTGAGGCGGGAGCCGTTAAAAATACTTACGGCACGGGCTGCTTTATCTTAATGAATACCGGCGCTAAAGCGATAAACTCGCAGAATGGCCTTATCACCACCATTGCTTGGGGAGTAAATAACCAAATTGATTACGCCTTAGAGGGCAGTATCTTTGTGGCAGGGGCGGCCATTCAGTGGTTACGCGACGAACTACAGCTGCTAACCGATGTGGCCGCCAGTGAAAGTTATGCTACAGCGGTAAACGATAACGGTGGGGTTTATGTCGTGCCGGCCTTTGTGGGGCTAGGTGCACCTTATTGGCAGCAGCACGTCAGCGGTCTTATTACCGGGTTGCGGCGCAATAGCAGCAAAGCCCATCTTATTAGGGCTACTTTAGAATCTTTAGCCTATCAAAGTTGCGATGTCATTAAAGCTATGCAAGCCGATGCCGCTATTCCTCTTAAACATTTGTATGCCAACGGCGGGGCTAGCAACAATAATTTTTTAATGCAATTTCAGGCTGATATTTTAAATACCGAAGTTATCCGTCCTGCTATTACCGAAAGCACAGCTTTAGGCGCCGCCTATTTAGCCGGCTTAGCCGTAGGTTATTATAAAGATAAAGCCGATATTATTAAAAATATTACCGCTACCGGTACTACCTTTAAACCGCTAATAGACGATAATTACCGTACTAAGCTGCTTAACGGCTGGCAGCAAGCTATTAAACAAGCTCTTACTTAATTGTTAAAAATATTTACTCATCTTTAATAACTAGTTGATTAGTATCGTAAAGCACCTGGGCATGATTGGCTTTAATCTCTTTATCTTCCATAGTGTTACCGGTTTTTACATCAACCACACGGCGGTAAATATTATTGTTACGGTAAACTACTCCTTGCTCGCGTGAGAAAAATTCTTGCTGAGCTTTAATATGGTAGCGATAAGGCAGTAACTGGTTAGCGCGCAGCTCGGCACAAAGGTGGTGCTCATCGCACCATACCAATAATTGAAAAGTTAAAGCTGTGTTGTTAGCAAAACGGTAATCTAAATAATTATACATAATGGAGGTGCCGCAGCCAAAAGGAATTTGGCGGCCGTAATCGGGAAATAAATCGATAGCATCGTGGTGGTGGTGCTCTGTAATCTCAAGCGGGCTGTGCAAAACCAGCCAATGAATAAGGTTAGTAAACTGGCAAAGCCCGCCGCCAATACCGCTGCTAGGTGCACCTTTAGCAATAACTAAGCCCTCTTTGTAGCCTTTGCGAGCAGTAACTGCTCCTACCAAATACCAGAACGAAAAAATTTGACCGGGTTTAATAATAATACCATTTACTTTTTGGCTGGCCAACTGTAAATTGACAGCTTTATTTTCTTGTAATGTCATATCAACATTCCCAAGCTTGCGCCTTATTAAAGATTTATGGCTATAAACTACGACCGGCAGCGGCTGTATTTCTTTAACTTTAGCTAAACGATAACCTTTAAAAAAATTTTGCCAATGCCGTTTAAGACAGCATTTATATACCGATAAACGATAAGTTAAAGATGAATATTCGCAAAATAATTTTCTGGCCAAAATCAATAACCTCTTTAAACCGTTATAAGAGATAGTATACCACAAAATAGTAACTATCGGCGTAATTAAATAATATTAAAAACTAACCTACTTGTAACTATATTATGTTATCCCACTTAAGCAAGACTAATATTTGACATTCCTTGAAATATCTGTTAAATTTAATTAAAAGCAGGAGTGTTTATGGCTTATCAAATACAATTACTAAAAAATTTTGCTGTTTTGCCTAATTGGGAAGATAAATTAGGAGAACTAATTACTTTAGCTAACACAGAGGACTGGACATTTAAAAAGCCAGTTTTAAGTAAAAAAGGTAACGAAATAACATATCCTATTTTAAGAAACTATTTAGACCACACTTTTAATAAAGTTAAAAATGATTATGACCAAGCAAGTGATATGAACAAGAATAAGTATTTCTTAATATCGGAGGATATAGCTTGTTTTGATACTGGCCTCTTTACAAAATACTATGAAAGAATTTTTGCTTTTTTTGAAAAAAATAGAAACCCACTCAAGTACCAATGGGTTTTCATTGGCTTTAAAAAAGAAAGCGACCACAATTTTCAAAATGTTACTCGTTTATATAAGTTACCAGAACGTGCCAACTATTTTTCTAACGTTTCTGAGTTGATTTATGATTACAGATTGCCTATTCAGCCACCATCTGCAGAGCATGTATTAGAGGATATTGACAATTTTGAAAGAATACCTATAGAAATAAGGAATAATCGCCGTAAAAATGATATATACCAATCATTAGTAGGAGCTGTAAAAAATGTTGAAAAACGCTTAGCTGGTAACTATAAAATTGCCATACCTCAATACTTTCAAAATAAAATACAACTGTTAATCCCGATTGATTTAGGAGCAGAAAAAGTAAACTTGGCTTTAGCTTTAAATAAATACGAAAACTATTATTCTGGTAGAACGCTTTTGACTTTAGAAATGGCTTACAATAATGCCCGTTTAATTGTTAAGCCTGAAAGTGATTGGCTTTTACCGTAAAAATAAAAATGTGCAAATGTGCATTTATGTATTGACATAAATTAGTAGCGGTGTTATATTATGTATGTAGCAAGTATCTGTTACATACATGTAAACTTTTTATCAGTATTTTCTGATTATAGAAACTTCCATAAACATTTTTTTAACTACAAAGTTTTTATCTCAAAAGCCTCCTAACGGAGGCTTTATTTTTTACTAAACTCTTTTAATTTTATAGACAAACTCCTCTCCTTATACTATACTACCCCCATGCCAAAATTTGAAGTTATTGCCCCTTATCAACCTATGGGCGACCAGCCGCAGGCTATTGCCAAAATTAGCGAAGCCCTTAAACGCGGCGACAAATACCACACTATGAAGGGCGTAACCGGCAGCGGCAAAACCTACACGATGGCCAAAATTGTAGAGTCCGTACAAAAACCCACACTGGTGATGAGCCATAACAAAACCCTCGCCGCCCAGCTTTACCGCGAATTTAAAACTTTCTTACCTAATAACGCCGTTGAATATTTTGTAAGTTATTACGACTATTACCAGCCCGAAGCTTACGTAGCTGCCCGCGACCTTTATATAGAAAAAGAAACCGACATTAACAAAGAAATTGAACGCATGCGTCTTGCCGCTACCACTAGCCTGATGGAGCGTGAAGATGTATTAATTGTTAGCAGCGTAAGCTGTATTTACGGGTTAGGCAACCCCGGCAGCTTTAAAGATATGCGCCTTATGCTGCACCCGGGCGACACCCTTAAGCCCGAAATTATCATCGACCGTCTTATTCAAATGCAATATGGCCGTGATGACATTACCTTTAGTCCCGGTAATTTTAGGAAACGCGGCGATAGCCTCGATGTCTATTTGGCTTATTATGATGAAGCTTATCGCATAGAGTTTGATTTTGATACCATCGCCAGCATTAAACAAATTCACCCCCTCACCGCCGCTATACTAGGCACGCGCGACTACCTTACCATCTATCCCGCTAAG
>WRBN01000045.1 GCA_009784515.1 Spirochaetaceae bacterium
ATCTAACATTTTTTACTCCTTAAATGTAAATAATTGATAACTGAAAGGTGAAAACTGAAAGTGGACAGCTTTTTAATTCTTAATTTTCATCTTTCACTTTTCAGTTACCACTACTCAATTACGAGTTATTATTTTTTCACTTGAGGAGAAAGTTTAAATTTTTTTGATATTTTTTTAAGGTTGGTTTGGTAGGGAAAAAAGTTGAGCTAGCTAGCCATCGATAAATATTGTTGGGACTATAGGTGGATAGCTACCAAATTTTGTATAGTTATTGCCATAAAGTACCCTATATGCTAAAATAAATGAATTTACAATTAAGGAGTACTACGAGTGGAAGCATTATTTTCTTTTATTGCAAGCATTAACAACATTTTGTGGGGTTATGCATTATTGTTTGTTTTGTGCGGAACAGGTTTGTTTTTTACCTTTAAATTAAAATTTATTCAGTTACGTCAATTTAAAGCAGCCTTTAAACGCAGTTTTGGCGGCGTTAAATTTAAAGGCAGCGCTGCCGGCGATAAAGGTATGAGCAGCTTTCAATCTTTGGCTACGGCCGTAGCTTGCCAAATGGGTACCGGTAATATTGTAGGTACTTCGGCGGCTTTAATTGCCGGCGGACCGGGCGCTGTTTTTTGGCTGTGGGTATCGTCTTTTTTGGGTATGGCCACTATGTATGCCGAAGCGGTGCTGGCGCAAAAATACAAAAGCGTTAATAAAGATGGTGTAGTGGTGGGCGGCCCGGCATTTTACATTCGTGCCGCCTTTAAAGGGCAACTAGGAAAAGTGCTGTCCGTTGGTTTTTCGTTTATCGTCATTTTTGTGATGGGGGTTATTTTTGTTCAGATGCAGGCTAATGCCATAAGCAGCGCCGTTACCAACGCTTTTCCTGTCGCGGCAACCGCTATTTTAGGAATTATCCTTGCCTTACTGGCTGGTTTTATTTTTATTGGCGGGGCTAAACGTATTGCCTCGTTCTCGGAAAAAGTGATGCCCATTTTAGCGGTAATCTATGTAACATCGGCGCTTATTATTATTTTTATTAATATTGCCAATATACCGTCAGTTTTTTACCAAATCTTTGTAGGAGCTTTTAATCCGCAAGCTATTGTGGGCGGCGGGTTAGGTATTGGTATTCAGCAAGCAATCCGCTTGGGTATTGCCCGCGGCCTTTTTGCTAATGAGGCTGGGTTGGGGAGTATTCCGCATGCACATGCCGTTGCTAAAGTAAACCACCCCGCCGAGCAAGGGCAAGCCGCTATGATGGGTGTTTTTGTGGTTTTTGTGGTGGTAACCCTTACGGCTTTGGCCATTTTATCGACAGGAATTATGGGGACGCATATTTATGGCCTTAGCAGCGCCGCGTTAATTCCCGATTTTTTACGCGGAGCCGGCTTAGCCCAAGAGACTTTCCGCCTGTATTATGGCTACTTTGGGGTGCTTTTTATTGCCGTTACTTTGTTCTTTTTAGGTTTTACTACCATTATTGCCGTTTATTTTTTTGGGGCCCAAAATATTAAGGCCCTCTTTGGCCGTAAAGCGATGTTTGTTTACACGCCGCTGGCTATTATGGCTACCTTTTTAGGAGCAGTTATTTCGGTAGATGCGGCATGGACACTAGTCGACTTTTTTATGGCTTTAATGGTTTTTCCTAACATAGCGGCTTTATTAATACTTAATAAAGAGGTGAGCGGTATAGCTAAAGAGTTTAATAGCCTTAATAATAAAATTAATAGTTAATAGTTGTAAAATTTAGTAAATTAATTATATTGATGGCACAAAAATAAAGGTGAAAACAGAAAATTTTCACCTTTTAATTTTTATCTTAAGAGCTAGTTATTTTTAAGGGGTTATGTTATAGTTTAAGCACTTTTTATGAAAAGTATAAAACAAAAAATTAAAAATAAAGCCGATTTGTGGCTAAGTAATAACCTTACGCAGTTAATGACTAAAGATAACTTAACTAATTTAGCTTTAAACAGTACAGCTTTAGGGATTAGCAGCGAAAGATACACAACTAACGAGGTAGTGGTATCGCTTACCAGCTATGGTAAACGTCTTTACTCCGTGCATTTAGCTATAGAGAGCATTATGCAGCAAACCTTAAAGCCTAACAAAATTGTGTTATGGCTTGGTAACGAATTAAAAAACACCCCTCTGCCTTTAGTTTTACAAAAACAACAACAGCGCGGCTTAGAAATTAAATACTGCGAAGATATAAAGTCTTATAAAAAATTAATTTTTAGTTTGAAGGTTTTTCCTCAGGCTACTATCATTACCATTGATGACGATTGTTGGTATAATTATTATTTGTTAGAAAATTTTTTAAATGAACATAAAGAAAACCCCCATTTAATTTTAGCTGCTCGTATGCACCGTATAAAACTTAATGAGCAAGGTACTTTTGAAAAATATACCGGTTGGGGTTTTCGTTATAAAAAATTTGATGTTAGCCCGCTTAATTTTCCAACGGGAGCCGGAGGAATTTTATACCCGGCAGGTTCTTTTAATGATGAAATTTTTAACCAAGAGGTTTTTACTAAAATTTGCCCCTATGCCGATGATGTATGGTTTAAGGCTATGGCGTTATTAAATGGTGCTTTATCTAAAAAGATTTTTACCTATAATGAGAATGGTGTTGATTATATAAGTAATGAAGAAGTGCAGGATATAGGGTTATGGGATACTGTTAATAAAAGCCAAAATGATAGGCAACTTAAAGCTGTTTTTGATAGGTATGATTTATATAAAAAATTGATACTAAACAATTAATAACAAAACCGTCAGACCAAATAAGAGTAAAATAAATATGAAAAAAATAAAACAAATAAAAAGAATAGTTAAAGCTAAACTAACCTACTATCTAAAAGGGTTAGCCGAAAAGTTAATAGTTAAAAATAACTTAACTAATTTAGCTTTAAACAGTATAGCTTTAGGGATTAGTAACGAAAGATACACGGCTAACGAGGTAGTGGTATCGCTTACCAGCTATGGCAGGCGCATTTATGATGTGCATTTAACCATAGAATCTATTATGCAGCAAAGTTTAAAACCCAACAAAATTGTGCTGTGGCTTGGTAACGATGTAAAAGATAAGCCCTTACCTATAGTTTTGCAAAGGCAGCAAAAGCGCGGCTTAGAAGTAAGGTATGTAAAAGATATAAAAAGCTATACCAAATTAATCCCGGCGTTAAAAGCCTTTCCGCAGGCCACTATTATTACCATTGATGACGATTGTTGGTATCATTATTACCTATTAGAAAACCTCATAAACGAGCATAAAATAAGCCCTAATCTTATTTTAGCGACTCGTGTGCACCGTATTGCTCTTGAAAATAATAATGCTTTGCAAAAATATAATAGTTGGGAGCAATGTTATAGCGGATTTGATGTTAGCCCACTTAATTTTCCAACTGGGGTGGGCGGAGTACTTTACCCGGCCCACTGCTTTAATGACGAGGTTTTTAATGAAGAGGTTTTTACTAAAATTTGTCCGCATGCCGATGATGTATGGTTTAAGGCTATGGCGTTATTAAATGATACACTATCTAAAAATATTATTACCTATAGTGGCGGGGGGGGGCAAAATTGTATGAGTTATTTAGATAATAACGATTCGCAAGAACAGGGATTGTATAAAATAAATATTAAAAGAAATTTAAATGATATACAGCTTAAAGCCGTATTTGATAGATATAATTTATATAAGAAATTGATATTAAACAATTAACAATAAAAATATTAAATTAAAATAAAAAAGATATGAAAAAAATAAGTTTATTGTTAGTAATTTTTATTTTTTTTACCGGCTGTTGGCGGGGCAGGTTAGATATAGGTACTACTGTTCAGTTAAGCCATTTTCCTAGCAGTCCTACTCATATTACGCAAGTTATAGTATTAGAGAACGGGCACGAAGTATATAATGGGCCATTGGCTAAAACAGATACGGCTGCTACCTCTACTCCTACTTTTATGGCGAGAGAGAATCATCTTTACACCATTATTTGGGTAATCCCCGGTGCTACGCCGCAGAGCATAACCCTTAAAAGGCAGCGTAATAATTGGCTTATTAATAATACGGAGGTAGCTATTTTTTCTTCTCCAGCTATTTATATTGAGGTAACAAGCGGGAATATTATTATTGACAAGCCCATAAGATTAAGCGAGGTAGATTTTTTAGGGCGGTTTGTTATTCGTCAGACTGCAAATAACCTATTAGGAATATGGTTTTTTGATAATATTCCGGCAAATGAAATAGAAAGAAGAGTAATTATTGGTAATGTAAAAGATTTGTAAGTCTTAAAAGAATAATCTTCATACGGTAATATTTTATAAAATATTGCAACATTTGGTTTTATATGTTAATATTGAATGTTTTTTAAATAACTCCGTGTTATAATAGCTTTACAAGATGATATTAATGAGGTATAATCTTTAAAACAAAGGAGAGTAAGAAAATGCGAGAAGCTCATGAAGTATGTCCAAGATGTGCAAACAGGATAAAGTGTTACCCGTATCTAGAACACGTAACTGAGGAGTATGTTAAGCAAGAAAAAAAGGATTGTCCAGTTCCGATAGGGGTAGAGCCGCATAAGATATGCCCACAATGTTTAAATAGAGAGATATGCTACCCTTTACTCAGAAATGCCATGGCGGATTATATAGAGGAATTGAGTAAAAAACCTATTCACAATGAAATTTCAGAGGCGGAAACTCAAGTAAGAAATTGTATAGAAAATTTAAAAGAAAATAGTGATGATTTTTTAGAAGATTATAGTAAATCGTGGCTTAAAATTAAAAATTATACCAAAGATTTAGAAAAATTTGTAGAACTGTACGATGAAACGTTAGCAGCAGTTGAGATAAGAGGCAACTGCAAGGACGCATGGTACAAAAAATACAAAGCCATGTACGCCGAAGACGAAAATTTATTTATTGGCTAACTAGGGGCTTTATAGTGATATTTACTAAATAATAATCTTTAGCTCCCGCCCATAAATGCGTGCAATTTTTTCTAAAGTTTTTACCGTAGGGTTAGCTTTACGCGGGTTTTCCAGCCGTTGATAAGCCTGATAAGTTAACCCTAATTTGCTGGCTATCTCAGATTGGCTTTGGCTGCCTCTAAGTTTACGCAGCTGTAAAGATAAGGCTATATGCGGGTAAACTCTTATTGGGTAACCGCCGGTATAGCTGGGTGGTGGTATTTCTAGCCCATGCGAAATACTAACTTCTAAAACTCCATTAAGGGCATCACTCGCCATAACTAAGGCTTCTTCTTCATTAAACCCACAAGTAAGTATATTTGATAAATCAGGGAAACTGACAATATATTCGTTTTCTTCTTGTTCTATTATACAATGATAAATCATAATACCCCCTATTACTGAATGCCTGCTTGTTTTAATATTCTTTTAGCAAGATGGCCCATATCTTTATTCCCGTGAATAGGTAACGGCACAGGCCGCTTGCCTTCATGTATTTATTCTAGCTAACACCCAGCCATCAGCTTCCAATATTTTGGCTACTTCACGAGCATTCATACTTTAATAGTACATTATTTATGTTGTAATGTCAAGAAAAAAAGAAGTAATCCCCTCGTTGTTACGCCGCCAGTCGTGCTAAATAATCGCGGATATATTCGCTTTTTTCCTTTAAACTTACCTTGCCAATGGTTAGCAGTAAGCCGGCGGCATTTTTGGGGTTAGGTTTTAATTTGCCGCCGCTTTCGGCTATTTGCCGCATAATGCTTTGCACCGAGATAGCGGTAAATTTAGCAAATTCAATTTCCAGCGTACCTTCTTTTTCCAGCAGGCTTTTAATTTTTAAGTTGCGGCATAAAATTTTAATTTCGGCAAGACTAAAAAAACTGCTTACTTCATCGGGTGGCGGGCCAAAACGGTCGTTAATTTCGCTGTGCAGGCCGGCTAATTCGTCTTCGGTCATTACGCCGGCAATTTTTTTATAAATTTCCATCTTTTCTAAGGTGCCGCTAATGTAACTATCTGGGATAAAACCGGAGTACTCTAACTCCAGCAAAGTTTCAAATTTATCGTCATCGGCGCCGGTTTTAGCCCTAATAGCTTCGTCAATCATCTTTAAATACATATCAAGGCCTACGGCATGGATTTGTCCGCTCTGCTCGCGGCCTAGTAAATTGCCGGCGCCGCGTACTTCCATATCTTTCATGGCAATTTTAAAGCCGCTGCCCAGCTCGGTAAAATCGCTGATAATTTGCAGCCGCTTCATAGCCGGCTCATCTAAAGCAATTTGGTCGGGGTAAAGTAGGTAAGCGTAAGCTACTCTATCGCTGCGCCCTACACGACCTTTTAGCTGATAAAGCTGACTAACGCCGTACATATCGGCCCGGTCGATGATGATGGTGTTAACATTGGGTATATCGATACCGCTTTCGATGATGGTGGTAGATACCAGCACATTAAAGCCGCCGTGCACAAAACGGTGCATCACATCGTCCAGCTCATCGGCGTTCATTTGGCCGTGCGCTACATCTACCAACGCTTCGGGTACAAGGCTGCGCACAAAACTGGCGGTGGCTTCGAGGCTGGTTACCCGATTGTGCAAATAAAAAATTTGCCCGCCGCGCTCCAGCTCGGCACGAATGGCCGCACTAACTTGTTCGGCATTATAAGGATTAACCATAGTCTCTACCGGTTGCCGGTTGGCCGGCGGGGTTTTAAGGGTAGAAAGGTCGCGGATTTTTACAAGGCTCATCTGCAAAGTGCGCGGTATGGGAGTGGCCGAGAGTGCAAGGGCATCGATATTACTTTTAAGGGCTTTAATTTTTTCTTTATCTTTAACCCCAAAGCGCTGCTCTTCGTCTACTATCATTAAGCCTAAGTTTCTAAACTCTACATCTTTACTTAAAAGACGATGGGTGCCGATAACAATATCCGCCTCGCCATTTTTAATGGCTAATAAATTTTTATTAAGCTGCGCTCTATCGACAAAACGGCTTAAAAGGGCAATACGCACAAAATCAAAGCGTTTAAAACGCTCTAAAAAATTATTAAAATGTTGTTCGGCTAAAATGGTGGTAGGGCACAAAATGGCGGTTTGTTTGCCGGCCATTGCCGCTTTAAAGGCGCTGCGCATAGCCAGCTCGGTTTTACCATACCCTACATCACCAATCACAAGGCGGTCCATCGGGCGGATTAACTCCATATCGGCTTTTATTTCGCGCATACTTTCTAGTTGGTCGGGCGTTTCGGTATAAGGAAAATCGGCTTCAAATTCTAGCTGAAACTCGTCATCGGGCGGAAAGGCAAAGCCCAGCGAACTTTCACGTTTAGCATAAATATCGATAAGATAATTGGCTAATTCTTCGGCGGCTTTGCTGGCTTTGCTTTTGCGGTTTTGCCAGCTTTTGCCGCCAATACTATCCAGCTTGGGTTTTTCACCGCCGCCGCCAATAAAACGTTCTACTAAATTTACTTGCTCGATGGGCACAAAGATACGGTCGCCGCCGGCGTATTCCAATACAATGTAGTCGCGTTCGCTGCCGGCAGCTTTTAGCCGCTCTATGCCTATAAATTGGCCGATGCCATGATTAATATGCACCACATAGTCGCCGGCGTTAAGCTCGATAAAACTATCGATAGCCCGGCTGCTTACTTTGCGTATATTCCCGGCGGTGCGTTTTTTACGGCCAAAAAGCTCGTGCTCGCAAATAACCATTAATTTGCTGCTGGGTAAACAAAAACCGGCCGATAACCCTTCGGGGATAACGGTAACGGGGTAATCTTTAAAGAGGGTTTCAATACGCAGGGCTTGTTCGTTGTTTTCGGCAAAAATAAAAGTACTATAACCGTTTTTAGCAAGACTGCTTAATTCTTCTTTTAGTAAGTTAATGTTGCCAAAGAAGCTGCGCGGCCCTTCGTGAGGTAAAATATTAACGGCTTTCCCTTCAAAATTATTATTTAAGGTAATCAGCTCTTTTTTGCGATTAATCAGCCCGGTAAAATTATTTAAAATTTCACTGGGCGGCGGTACGCCTAAGCCGGTACGAATGGCTCGCTTGTATAACTCATCGGCTTCGCTTTCAAAAGATTCGGCGGCACGTTCCAGCTTAGAGTAATCGTTTAAAATTAATACAGCCTCGTTTGGTAAATAATCGATAACCGAATAACTTTCGTTAAAAAGCAGCGGCATAAAAATTTCTTGGTAGCGGCCGGCATTAAGTAAATCGTTGGTGGGTAAGCTTAGTCCTTTTTTTCCGTAGCCGGCATTCCATTTGTTTTCTAGGGTTTTAACTTCTTGGGCCGTAAATAAAGCTTCCCGCGCCGCCGGAATGGTTAAACTGTTAAAACTTTGTAAACTCATTTGGGTTTGTATCTCAAAGCTTTTAATTTCTTCTATTTCGTCAAAGGCAAATTGCAAACGATGAGCAGCTTCTTCGCCGTGCATAAACACATCAACTACCTCGCCGCGTACGGCATATTCACCGGCTACACTTACGCGCGGCACCCGTAAATAACCAAAACTGCTTAATTTGTCGCTTAATTCGGCCGGGCCGGTTTTAATACCTTTAGTCAATTTAAAGTTTAGCTCTTTAGCGTAATTAGGCGGGGCGGTGCGCCGTATAAAATCGCGCACGGTAATTATGTTAATAGCGCTAACGGCCATTTTATTTAAAGCGCTTTGCCTAAGGCCGCTCACGGGGCTGGGTTGATAAAGATTAGTCTCTAAATTAGGGAAAAGATTAGCCGTAAGGCCAAAGGTGGTAAAATCGGCCGCTAAGCTATTGGCCTCGTCGCTATTGCTTACTACTATTAGTAAAGGCAGCTTAGCTTTTAAGCCGGTTAAAAAAAAGGCTAAAAAGCTGCCGTGCATATTTTTTAATACGGCAGGATAATTGCTGCCATTAAGAAATGAATTGGCCTTACTAAAGATTGTATCGGCTTTAGTACAAGCTAGTAGGTTATTAAAGATAGATTCCATAGCCGGGTAACTATAGCATAATAGCGGGGAATATACAACCTTAGGGAAGTTGGGTTATAAATTTAAATTAAGGCAGTTTTAAAAGTTAATAACAAGCTTGCTTTTTTAATACATTAAGGCTATAATCAACTTTAAATGATTAAACTTTATGCTCCGCCTTTTAATGCTAATAGGTGGCGTTTTCCTTTTACAGTTGTTTTAATTGCCGAAATGGTTACTTTAATGGCCTTTCAAACCAGTGTAAGTATTATTCCTTTTTTTTTACAGCAAGATTTAGGGATAGTTGGCGATGCCGAGTTAAAGGGCTGGATAAGTATACTGGCGGTACTGCCGGCCGTAAGTATGGCGATATGGGCCCCTATTTGGGGCAGTTTGGCCGATAACTTTGGCAAACGTATTATGCTTTTACGGGCAATGTTTGGCGGCTCGGTCGTTATTTTTGTAATGACTTTCGTGGCCGGCCCCACGCAACTTTTAATATTAAGGGTAATACAGGGCAGCTTAACCGGCAGTGTGGCCGCCGCTACGGTATTGGTGGCGGCGATGGTGCCGCGCCAAAGTGCCGGTATGGCTTTAGGCATTTTACAAGTGGGTGTTTATATTGGCGGGGCTATCGGCCCGGCTTTTGGAGCCTTTTTATTTGCTACGGTGGGTGGGCGCGGTAATTTTTTAATTACCTCGTTTATTTTATTGTTAGCGAGTTTGGTAACTTTAATTTTTGTACCCGAGCCGCCGCTGGCTGTAAAAGAGCCCAAAGCAAAACGTAAGCTCATTGATTTTAGCCCGCTTAAAGAAAATAAATTCATTTTATTTTTAATTTTAGTTAATTTATTTTCGCAAACGGCCTTTAACGTTAATGTGCCTATCATTGGCGTGTATATCCAATTTTTATCGCCCCACCTCGATTTAGGCCAAGTGGCCGCCGTTACCGGGCTGGTAGTTGGGGTATCTACGGCTTTAGCGGCGCTTGGGGCCGTCATTGCCGGAGCTGTTGGCAAAAAATTTAATTTCTATCATATTTTAATTGTTTGTTTTATTGGTTCGGCCGCTTTAGTGGTTTTGCAAGGCCTTGTCAGTAATTGGCAAACCTTGTTATGGCTGCGTATTATTAATAGTATCTTTTTGGGCGGTGTTATGCCTAGTATTAATGCTATGTTAGTTTTTACGGCCAGTAAAGAAAAGCAAGGGGCAGTTTTTGGTTTGTCGTCATCGGCCAGTACTGCCGGTTCGGCTTTAGGGCCAGCTTTGGGCGGCATAGTGGCCAATTTAGCTTACGGCTTACTGGGCTTTAGATACACCTTTTTTGTAAGCGGAGTAATTTTAATTTTATTAACTATTGCGGTGCTACAGCATAAACGGCAAGGTGATAAAGCAGGTGAGGGGTAGTTAATGAAGTTAGAAGACATAAAAATACCCGATGATGGGCTGCATTGGCCGGCCAGCGCCAGTTTAGATATTAATAACATAGTTAAGGCCATTTTACACCGGGAACTTAAGATTGCCGATTTAAAGTTACCTTTTCCTAAAAATAAACGAAAAGGCCCCGAAATATTTGTGCCCCCTAATGTGCGCAAACGCGCCCCTATCATTCGGATTAGTGAAGGGGAATATGACGAGGAACGTGAATATTTTTGGACACTTGGTTTTGATGAAAATGGCCATTTAGCTTTTATCGATTTAATAGAGATAGGCGGCAAATGGCGCACCAAAGTAAAAGTGAAAGATATTTTTAGAGGCTTTAGCTATTACGAAGCTAGTCAGGCTGTTTTTGCTCATAATCACCCGGGCGAAAAGGCCGATGAATTAAGCTTTAGTTTAGCCGATATAACTACGACGCAAAAACTTATTCAGGCCGGTATACTTTTAGATGTATTGGTGCGTAACCACATCTTATTAAATAATAAAGATGGGAGCGCTAGCTTGGTAGAGCAAGGATTAATGTATGATATGACCATTAAGGCGGTGCTAAAGGACGGCGGTGAAGAGATGATGGCCAAAATAATAAAAGACCAAAAACATACCATAACCTTAACTAGTAAAGAAAATGTTAAATTAAAACAAAGTGTAAATGAGCAAGACTATATGCTTAATAAAGCCGTAGAAGAGCTTGAAAATAGAAATAAGGTTATTAGCTTAAAAGATGAAAGAATTTCTCAACTTGAAGAACAGTTGGCTAAACTTAAAAAAGATTAACCTATCTTGCCCAATCACCTTTCTTTATGCTATCCTAACCCATTATGAGCCTACAACAAGAGATAGCCCGCCGCCTTACCTTTGCCATTATTAGCCACCCCGATGCCGGTAAAACCACCATCACCGAAAAGCTTTTGCTATTTGGCGGGGCAATACAGGCCGCCGGAGCAGTAAAAAGCCGCAAAAACAGCAAAGCCACCGTGAGCGATTTTATGCAAATGGAGGTAGAACGTGGTATATCTATTAGCAGCAGTGTAATGGGTTTTGATTATAAAGACCGCAAAATTAACCTATTGGACACACCGGGCCACGAAGATTTTAGCGAAGATACGTATCGTACTTTAACGGCGGTAGACAGCGCTTTAATGGTGATAGACAGCGTTAAAGGGGTGGAAGAGCGTACTCGTAAGCTGTGCGAAATTTGCCGCATGCGCCACACGCCCATTATTACCTTTTTTAATAAGCTGGATAGAGAGGGTAAAGAGCCGCTTTTGGTGCTGGACGAAGTAGAGCGTGAACTGAATATTTATGTAACCCCCCTTAGCTGGCCGATTGGGCAAGGTCAAAATTTTAAGGGTGTTTATAGTCTAACCGAAAAACGGGTGATTTTATTTGATGCCCACGGCACACAAGAAGAAAGTGAAAGCATAGAGATTAACAATTTAAATGATAAAAAACTTGACGAGTTGGTGGGTGAAAATTTAGCGACTAAATTACGTGAAGATGTAGCAATGGTCGAAGGTGTTTATCCTCCCTTCAATTTGCAAGATTATTTAGATGGTTTAGTTACGCCGGTTTTTTTTGGCAGCGCTTTAAATAACTTTGGTGTGCGTGAGCTGCTGGATAGTTTTGCGCAACTAGCGCCGCCGCCGCAGGCGCATGAGGCTGAAGAGCGTTTAGTGCAAGCTGCCGAAGAGGCGATGAGTGGGTTTATCTTCAAAATTCATGCCAACCTCGACCCCAAACACCGCGACCGTATCGCTTTTATGCGTATTTGTAGCGGCGTTTTTGAGAAAAATAAACAATATTTGCACCCGCGTAGCGGAAAAAATTACCGCACCAATGTGCCCACCGCTTTTATGGCGCAAAGCCGCGATATTATTGATAAAGCTTATCCCGGCGATATTATCGGCCTGCACGACAGCGGCCTTTTTAAAATCGGCGATAGCCTAACGGAGGGTGAAAAGCTAACTTTTAAAGGTATACCGGCCTTTGCCCCGCAAATGTTTCGTAAAATTTTAAACAAAGACCCGCTTAAAAGTAAGCAGTTTAATCGCGGCTTAGATGAGTTAAGTGAAGAGGGGGTTATCCAAGTTTTTACCCGTTACACTACCAAAGAGCGGCTTATCGGTGCCGTTGGCGCTTTACAGTTGGAGGTTACGCAATATAGATTATTACACGAATATGGGGCTAACGCCATCTTTGAAGCGGCCGATTTTAACATGGCCTGCTGGGTAAAGGCCGATAAAAAAGACGATTGGGATAAATTTATGGCGGTTTATGAGAACAAACTTGCTTTAGATGTGAAAGGTAATTACATATTTTTAGCCAGCAGTGAATGGACTTTACGGCGTACGATGGAAGAGAATAAAGAGGTAAGTTTTAGCTTTAGTAGTGAGGGGTAGGAGTAAAACTGCGTTAATTTTTTTGATAATTATTCTCAAAGCTGCTTACATATACCATTTTTTCGGCCGTTATACCAAAAGGAACACCGGCGCTAGCCCAAAAGCAGATAGATAACCTATCCAGCTCTTCTTTAATGTCGGCTTCCATTATCCAAGTGGCATTAATTAAATTTATTTTTAAGTAGTCGGTGGTTTTTTCAAGTTCTTTGAAAGGATTATTAAAAGATTTTTCTGTGTAACTATTTAAAGTTTCTAAAAGTTTGTTGTTTTCAACGATATAATTACCGTCTTTAATAATAAAACCTACCTCACCGGTATTCCCTTCTAGCCACAAATTAGTTACCTTAATAAAATCAACAATTAAAATATATTCTTGACAGGTAGTATATTTTTCTAATTTAATTGTTTTACCAAAATTTGGTATAGTCATTACTATTTGGAGTTTTTGTTCTTTTTTAAACCAAATGGCCTTAAACGGGGCACCATCATGAAAGGTTTTTTCAACCTGCTCTATTTCGGTTGGTGTATAGTTAGCATATAAACTTACTACTTCTAAATTTTCTATTCGGTTCATTTTTATTCCTTATTAATTAAACTCCGTCATAAATTTGCGGTTTTTGTAAGGCACTAGGCCGGCTTGTAGTTTATGGTTAATGCGCTCCTCGATGGTAATGCTTTTAATATAAGTTTTAAAAAGCTCGCCGTAATCATCGCCGGTTTTAATATCAGGCAAATTTTCTTTGCGGTAGATTTTTTTATCAAAGTAAATAAGGCCGTAACCGCGCCCTTCATCAAAAAGGGCAAGATTGGTTTTAAATTTTTCGATAAAAGCAGTCATCAAAATAGGCGCTAAATCGGCTTCCGGCCGAATAAAGGCGGTGCGGCAATTTTGATTACCATCAAAACGGACAAAACCTAAATATTTATAAAGTTCGGCCCCATTTTTACGTTTTACTTGCCGTAAAGTCGTTAAAATGTTATCGTCAATATTATTTAACATATCTTTAATAAATTGCCATCTATCGTAATTATTCTTAATGGATAAAATAGTACTGTTCATAACTTTTTTTATTAAATAAATAAGCTGGTTGGCTAAATCTTTATCATCGGCTAAAATTAAATTAATAAGTAAAATAAAATTGTCGCCATAATTTTTAGCTAACTGTTCTTCAAAATCTAGGGCCAGTTGCTCATTATTGATGGTAACTCCTTCGCTAAAAAGTGTATCGCTTTGCCCTCTGCTGATAGTACCGGGCTGTTTAGCGGCTAACATTGTGCCGGCAGCGGCATAAAATTGTAAATTGTTTTGATAAATATAATGCATAATTAAAGTAAAACCGGTTGTTTAGAGGTTAAAAAACTTTTAATCGTTTGTTCTTCCAATTTAATAATGGCCCCAATTTTGCGGCCGGCGCTAATAATAAAAGGTTCGGCACGTTTAAGCACTACGCCCAACTTTTTTAAATGTTCGTAAGTTAAGGTGGTATGACGGCGGCTGGCCACAATCCGGCTGGCGCTGGTTAGGCCAATGCCGGG
>WRBN01000046.1 GCA_009784515.1 Spirochaetaceae bacterium
AAAAAAACGGAGTTTTTCTTGTTTAACTGGTTATTTAAAAGAGATAATTTACTGCTTATTGCCTTAGCTCTCATTTCATTTATAATGATAACCATCGATACAGGCAGCGGCGGCCAGCTTTTACAGCGCGGCCGCAACCTCGTAAGCGGGGTGCAGGGCGGTTTTGGCTTAGCCGTTAATTTTTTGCAAAGCCCGGTTACCCGTGTGCGCGATTTTATCGCCCTAGAACGCGAAAAACAAGAGCTGGAGGCCCGGCTGGAGCAATATAGGGGGATAGAGCGCGAGGTTATTTCCTTGCGTAACGAAAACATTCGGCAGCGCGGGCTTTTGGCCGCCCTGCCGCGTTTAGAGCATAACTACTTAGCCGCCGGTGTGGTGGCGCGCGATGTACAAAACTTTTTTGGCACTATTGTCATTAATAGAGGCAGCGTAAGTGGGATAGAACGTAATATGACGGTGGTAGCCTATAACCACGAAGAAGCTATTTTTGCTTTAGTGGGCCGCATCATCGAGGTAAATACCCAAACCAGCCGTATCTTACCTATCTTTGATAATAACAATTTTGTCGCCGTTAGGTTGGCCGATGGCCGTTATGAGGGGCTCTTTAATGGGCTGGGTAATGCCTTTGGTTATGCCGTAATGCGTTATTTACCGATGGACCTGCGCGACCAAATACGTGTAAACGATTTAGTGGTAACCAGCGGCAGCGATATTAACACGCGTATCGGTAACATTAACAGCCACTTCCCGCCCGAAATAGCCATTGGCCGCGTAAGCCAAATAGAAGAAAACCCCTACAGCGCCAGCCTCGAGCTATCGCTGCGCAGTATCGTCGATTTTGCCCGGCTGGAAACGGTTTTTGTAATTATGAGCAGCCGGCATTTAGCAGAGGAGGAAGATTAATGCGCCGTTTACTTACCGCCTTGCTTATTACCGCTTTTTTCAGTTTTTTACAGGCTTCCCTTTTTACCCGCTTAAGCTGGCTTACTTTTGGCCTTACCCCCGATTTAGCCCTCATCTTTTTGGCACTTTTTTCTATCAGTTTTGGCCGGACCAACGGTATGGTTACCGGCTTTATGAGCGGCTTAATTCAAGATTTTTTATCTTTTTCACCGCTGGGTTATTACGCTTTAATTAAAATGTTATTAGGCTCGCTCTTTGGGGCTTTAAAAGATAAAGTTATGATAGAAACCTTACCGATAGTTTTAATCATTATCAGCATAGCTACTTTTGCTAAATATTTATTTGCTTTGGTTATCAGCACCTTTATCGCGGTAGATTATCACCATTTATTACTAAGCCGCACTTTTTTACTGGAGCTAATTATTAACAATTTAGTGGCTATCCCAGCTTATTTTTTCTTTAAATTTATCATTAAAAAACTTGCCCATTTATGGCAATACGAAGGAGAACGAAGATGAACAACTTTTTAACTATGTTAAGCAAATATCGTCTCTTTACCGCCGGCGGTATGACCGGTCTTATCCTGATTATCTTTGTAGCTAGGTTATTTAACTTACAAATAGTAGAAGGCAGCCAGCACTTTAATAGGGCCCAAAATATTTCGCAGCGTACCATAGAAATACCGGCGCAGCGCGGCAGGATATTCGATTTAAACGGTGAGCTTTTAGCCAGTAACAACGATTTATTTACCATTAGTATCACTCCCAGCCAAATACCACGCGGCGAAGTACCTACCGTACTTAACCAGTTAATTTATAGCTTAAATTTAAATAGGCAAACTATCGAAAACCGGGTGCCGCCGGCCAGCTACCGCTCGCCGTTGCCGATTGCCTTAATTAACGATGTCGATTTAGCCACTGTGGCTTTTATTGCCGAAAATATCGAATTTTTTCCCGGCATTTCGTGGCAAAGCCGGCCGCGCCGTATCTATAACATTTACGGCGGCATTGGCTCGGGGGCTACGGTAAACCACACTATTGGTTATGTGGGGGCCATTAACAGCGAAGAAGTGCAAATGCTGTACAATTTGGGCTACCGCAGCGGCCATATTATTGGTAAAACCGGTATCGAAAACCGGCTCGATTTAGTTTTGCGCGGCCAAAACGGTACACGCTTTAGTGTGGTAGATGCACGCGGCCAAAACCAAACCAATTTACGCCGCCTAGATGACATAGCCCCGCAGCACGGCAACGATATACGGCTTACCATCGATATGCGTATGCAACGGTTGGTAGAAGAGGCTTTAGGCCACCGGCAAGGCTCTATTGTGGTGCTGAGGCCGGCAACGGGGGCCATTATTGCTATGGTAAGCAACCCCGTTTTTAATGCCAATCTGTTTGACAGAGGCGGGGCTACCAGCTTTAGTATGCAAGCCATCGACCCGCTCTTTCCTTTTATTAACCGCGCCATTAGCAGCGTTTATCCGGCCGCCAGCCCTTTTAAGCTGGTTATTCAAACGGCTATTCTCGAAGAACTGGTGGCTACCAACCGTTTTGACCCGGCCACGCGCATTTTTTGCAGCGGCTCTATTGTGGTGGGCGACCGTATTTTTAGGTGCTGGAACCGCACGGGGCACGGTTGGCTCGATTTAAGCGGAGCCATCGCATGGAGCTGCAACACCTACTTTTGGACGATGGTACAAAACCATTTAGGGCGCGATGCGTTTGGCCGCCACGACCCGGCTATCATCGAACAATATGCCCGTTTGCTTGGCTTAGGCAATTTAACCGAGATAGATTTACCCGGCGAACGCGACGGTCTTATCCCCAGCGCCGAATGGAAAGAAGATACTTGGCACAGCGCTTGGACCGGCGGCGATACCATTAATATGACCATTGGGCAAGGTTTTGTACTGGTTACCCCTTTGCAAATGGCCAATTTAACGGCCATGATTGCCAACAGCGGGGTATCGTACCGCCCGCATGTGCTGCAAGCCATTATTAACCGCCAAACCGGCGAAGAAATTGTTACCCAGCCTACCATTTTACACCAAGCCGACCATATGAGAGCCGGCACGTGGCAGCGTATACAAAACGATATGCGTAATGCTTCTATCCCCGGGCGCGGTACGGGCTGGATGCTGGGCAGCATACCTATTGCCGGGAAAACCGGTACCGGCGAAACCGGCATTGCCGGCAGTTACCACGATTGGTACGTAGGTTTTGCTCCGCACGGCCCCAACGTAGACCCTATGGAGCGTATTGTGGTAGTAGTGCATATAGAGGCCGGCGAAAATTATAACTGGTGGAGCACCCGGGCCGCCAATATTATCTTTCAGGGCTACTTTAATAATCAAGATTACTTTGAGGTACTGCGCACTTTACAGCCCGGCTGGCAAGTAGCTAACCACGAAGGAGTTTTTACCCATTGGCGTAACATTACCGGCGACCCTTGGCCGGTGTGGACACCGCCGCCGGCCCCTCCTACCTCGCCACCGGTTGCCGTTACGGTAGCTTACCAAGAAACGGCTTTAGCCGACGATGACAACGACTATGGACAGGACGGCAATTAAAAATGGCTAATCTTGTACAAAAAGCCACTTTAGCCCGCTTCGATTTTACCTTTTTTTTGGCTATTTTGGCTTTATTAACGATAAGTATTTTTGCCATTTACTCGGCCAATGTGGATAGCGAAGGCGTAAGCCAAAGCAACCAATGGCTAAGACAGATAGTGTGGCTTATTATCGGCTTAATTTTATTTGTCTCCTTTAGTTTTATCGATTATCACCACTTTTTAAATTTTGTCTTGCCTATCTTTTTAATTACGTTAGTTAGTTTATTGCTGGTACTTATTTTAGGCTACACGGTGGCCGGCGCTATGCGCTGGCTTAATTTAGGCATTGCCAGCATTCAGCCCAGCGAGCTAGGCAAAGCCAGTGTTATTATTTTATTGGCCGCTTTTTTTGGCAGCCGTTTAACTGGGGCCGCTAAATTTAAAGATTTAGTTTTAGGCCTTGCCGTTATTTTACCTTTTGTGGGGCTTATTATGTTACAGCCCGATTTTGGTACCGCTATGTCGTACCTTGCCGTTTATTTTGGTATTATTTTTGTGGCCGGCGCCAACATTAAATTAATCATTTTTGCCGTGCTTACCGCTATTTTAACGGCTATTTATTTATTAATTAAAGTGTGGAACGATTTTTTAGCCACCAATTCTTTTTGGCTGGCTACCATTCTTTCGCAGCGCGAAACGCTTATTCAATTAATTATTGCCTCCGCCATCGTTTTGGTTATCACTTTAATTGGTTTTATTACCAGTAAACGTTTTAGCTACTATGCTATCGGCTTTACAGCTTTGGCTAACATTTGCGCTTTAGTGGTATCGTTGGTGGCTTTACTCACACTTAGGCCTTACCAGCTGGCAAGGCTGGCTTCGTTTTTAAACCCCAACTTCGACCCACAAGGGGCCGGCTACCAAGCCCTGCAAAGCTTAACGGCCATCGGCAGCGGCGGTCTGCGCGGGCAAGGTTTTTTGCAAGGCACCCATACTCACTTGAGATACCTGCCCGAACAAAGCACCGATTTTATTTTTTCGGTTATCGGCGAAGAATTTGGCCTAGTTGGCAGCAGCATTATTATTGCGCTTTATATTTTTATTTTAATAAAACTACTCTATTACGCAGGCCATGCTATGGATAACTTTGGGGCTTATCTGTGCATTGGGGTTTTTTCGCTGTTACTTTTTCATGTTACCATCAATATTGGTATGGTTATTGGCTTAATCCCTATCACCGGTATCCCGCTTTTCTTACTAAGTTATGGCGGTTCATCGGCCCTTACCATTTTGGCTTTACTGGGCATAGCCAGCAACGTTTTTAGGCAGCGTTTAAAAAAATAACGGTTAATAGTCATCTTAATCATTTAAACTTTAAAGTTTTTTTAACAATTTAAGCTTAAACTGTAAAATTTACATTATTATAGCTTTACATAAATTAATTTTTTGTGTTAAACTGCGGTAATAGGATTTAACAAATGATTGTAGCCATAGACGGACCGGCCGGCAGCGGCAAAAGTGTTATTGCCCAGCTAATAGCCCAAAAGTTAGGGTTTACTTTACTTAACTCGGGTTATTTTTATCGGGCCTTAACTTACTTTGCTTTATTGCAGCATATCGATAAAGATAACGAGGCCGAGTTAGTAACTTTAGCCAACAGCTTAAACTTTAATTTAGAGGGCGGCTTTAAAGTAAACAACAGCGATATAACCTCTAAACTACATAGCGACGAAGTAAGTAACTTAGTAGCGGTAATTTCGGCTCACCCGGCGGTGCGTGAGTGTTTAAACCAAAAAATGCGTCATCTTTCCGGTAACAACTTAGTTTGTGAGGGGCGTGATATAACCACCGTGCTTTTTCCGCAGGCCGAAGTAAAAATTTACCTTGATGCCGGCGTAAAAATTAGGGCAAAACGCCGTTTTGAGCAAAAAACTAGTGCGATGACGCTTGACGAAATTGAAAAAACTATCCATTATAGAGACGAGATTGATAAGAATAAAAAAGTAGGGGCACTAAAACAAGCTGATGATGCCCTTTACATAGATACTTCAAATTTAACTATCGAAGAAGTTTGCAGTATAATTATAAAGGCAGTAGGAGCGGAGAGATGACGGAAAAGGAAGCAATGGATAACAAAACACAATTTGCACGCGAGATTGACAGTACAATAACCCGCCTTGAAGAAGGCAGTTTAATTGTAGGCGAAGTTGTGCAAATTAATAACGACTACGTTTACCTTGATGTTGGCTTAAAATCGGAGGCTCTTGTTCCTCGTAATGATTTTTTTGAAGCAGTAAACATTGGGGATAAAGCAACCGTTGTACTTAAAAGCAAAGAAGGCAAAAACGGTCCGGTGGTTTCTAAACATGTAGCCGACCAAAAGGTGTTGCTTAAACAGCTGCACGAAGCTAACAGCCAAAAGAAACCCCTTAAAGGTAAAATTACCAAACAAATTAAGGGCGGCTTTAATGTAGATATTGGCGGCGGTATTATCGCCTTTTTACCGGTATCTAAGGTAGATATTACCAGTAACGCCGAAGATTTGGAAAGCTATTTAGGGCTGGAGAGCTATTTTTACATAGACCGTTTTAGCGAAAGCCGCGGTAAAATTAACTTGGTAGTTACCCGGCGCGATTATTTATTAGAAGAAAGTGATAAAAGCCGGGCCAAGTTTTTTGCCAGCGTTAATATTGGTGATGAAATTGAAGGTGTGGTTAAAAGTTTTACCAGCTTTGGGGCTTTTGTCGATTTAGGCGGTTTTGACGGCCTTTTGCACCTTAATGATATGAGCTGGGGCCACGCTACCCGTCCTAAAGATTACGTTAAAAAAGACGAAAAAGTTAAGCTAAAAGTTGTTAGGCTCGACCCGGAAAATAAACGTATTAATTTAAGCTTAAAACACTTTCAAGACGATCCGTGGTCTAATTTTCACGAACGTTACAACATTAACGATATTATTAAAGGTAAAGTTACCAAACTGGCCGATTTTGGCGCTTTTGTAGAAATTGAGGAAGGCATTGAAGGGTTAGTGCATATCTCGGAGCTATCGTGGATAAAACGCGTTAAACACCCTAAAGAAATTTTAACGATTGGTGATATGGTATCGGTAGCCATTTTAGGTTACGATACCGAAGCCGAGCGGATTAGTTTAGGTTTAAAACAAGCTACCGAAAATCCTTGGCTTAATATCGATAAAAAATATCCTGTAGGTACAAAGATTAACCGCGTCATTAAAAAAGTTACCAACGCTGGGGCTTTTATCGAGTTGGAGGAAGGTATCGATGCCTTTTTACACGGCGATGATATTACGTGGACCAAACGGGCTAAAAGTAATTTACAAAGCCTAAAGGCCGGCGAAACTATCGATGCCGTCGTTATTGATGTGGTACCGGCCGAACGCCGTATAAGATTGGGAATTAAGCAATTAAGCGAAGACCCATGGCGAGCTTTAGAGGCCGCTTACCATCGCGGCGAAAAGCAAGACGGCGAAATTAGCGGTAAAACCGAGTTTGGTTTGTTTATGCGTTTAGCCAGTGGTATCGAAGGGTTAATTCATAGGAACAATTTAACCGATGACAAAACGGCCGATATTAATGCCATTATGGCCAACTTTAATGTTGGTGATAAAGTTTCGGCTACTATCGTTGAGGTAACGCCCGATAAAAAACGGCTTTCACTTTCTATACGCGATTTAAGAGAACGTGAAGAGAGGCAAGAATTAAAAAAATATATTAATAACGAAGATGACGAAAAAGGCTCGACTTTAGGTGATTTTTTTAGCTAACTAAAAACAAGGTAACAACTGAGGATAATCATGAAAAAACTTAAAGTTTCTCTTTTTATGTCTATAATTATAGCCGTAGCTGCCCTGCTAATTATTATTGGGGTAGCCGGCTTTATTCACGACAGGCAACGTTATGAAGTAGCCCTTAAACTTGATGAAATACAAATTTTGTACGAAAGCCGCAGCGATAACAATCTTTTGTGGCAGCTGTTAAACGAATTAACCGGTGCGCGCGGCTATGCCGGGCAAAGGGCTTTATTTTATGCCGCTATGCTTAGCTTTGATAACGGCGATTACAATGCTGCCATTAGCTACTTTGAGCAGCTGCGTAACCGCCACAGGCGTAGTTATTTAGCCGCGACAGCTACCTTAAACCAAGCCTACCTTAGCGAGCAATTAGGCCAAACGGCCGAAGCTTTGGCTTTGTTTGAGTTGGCCACCGCCAACCGCACTCTTTTTTCGGCTTGGCCGGAGGCCGCTCTTAACGCCGCCCGCCTTAACGAAGCCGTCAATATGATGGCGGCTATCTCTTATTATCGTATGCTTGTTAGCGAGCTTGAAGAAGGTAATAGTTGGAAAACTTTAGCCGAAAATCGCTTAATTGTGCTAGAACCATAATAACATTATGGCTGTTAGCAAGTTGCGGCTTACCCACTAACTTTACCGTTTTACCGCCGGATATTATAACCACCGGCGTAAACGGAAACTTTTCTTTCCGCCTTGAAGAAGGACACGGTTTTGTTATTTACTACCGTGCCTTACCCAGCGGCCAAACCTTTATTAATGAAGATTTTAGCACGGCTATGCAAACCGGCTTGGCCGTCTTTACCGCCCGGCAATATCTGCCGGCGGCATCTCACGCTAATAGCGCTAACTTACAGGGCACGCCGTTTATTTGGCTGCCGGCTAACAGCGGCTCTTTTAGCTACCCTATAACGGTGGAAACCAGCTTTGACGGCGCACAGCTGGCTATTACTATTCGTGATAACTTCGGCACGGTTATCTTTAACGATGCCGTTATTCGCGGTAATGCCGGCCTTGCCAACCGTAACTTTGCGCAAACAATGGCCACCGCCCCCGATATGGCCAATATCACCGGCGGCACGATAACGCTTGCTTTTGCCGTAATGAATTTTAGGCTAAACTACACCACCTTAACACTTTATCCATCTATAGCTATGCATTTGGGTTATTTATCGCCCGTCAACCTTTACAATTAGCTTTTAAAACGCATATTGATAATAAGATTAACACTCGCCAGCGGCATATTTAAGATGGTGGCAATTTCGCCAATATCTTTGCCTTCGCGGTATAAAGCAATGGCCTCTTTCTCAGGGTCATTTTCTTGCTCGGAATGATTAAAATTATTTTTAGTTGGGGTATTTACTTTATCGGGTACTTCGGCAACTAAATTACTATCTTCAACTTGTACCACAGCGCTGATGGCCGGCCGGGCCAATTTGCGCAGCTCGCTGTAAACTTCACGGCTGCGTTCAAAATTTTGGGCCTCTTTCTCCAACAGGCTAATCTTACGTGTAGCCAAATCGATGACTTTACGCAGTTCGTGAATTTTAGCCTCAATTAAAGTTACCTGCCCGTCAACCGTTTCGTGCAAAACATTCACTAAGCCATCAAGTTTGTTTTGCTGCTCTAAAAATATACTATTATTATCTAACTTTTTTTTAATTTTATTACTTAGTATAATATAAATAATTATATTGCTAATAACCAATAATATTAGCATTAAAATAGTTGCCATTAAAGTGCCTTTAATTAAGTAAAAATATCGATGTTAGAGCCCAAGCCATGGTCGCGGTAGTACTGTTTAGCCTCTTCTTCTGTTTCTTTAGCGCGTCTTTTACGCTCGTTAGCGGCAAAGATAGCCGCCTCTTCGGTAAGAGCCGTTACCGCTTCTTCTTCGCCGGTTTCATCTACACTGCTGGCCTTTTGTACGGCTTGCGAACGCACTTGCTCGGCATCTCTATCTTTTTTACGGTTAATAAGCCCGGCTCGTTTTAACTCTTCGCGGCCAACATCATCTTGCCTAGCGATTGAAGCCTGTAGCTCAAGGGGTGTTAATGACGACATTTTAAACCTCCTTACTTACCTCTGGTTATATCATCTGCTATCTCTTCGTAGTTTTTGGTATGAATAGTGCCGCCGCTTTCGTAAAAGGTTACCCCTTTAGAGTATTCGCTGGTAACCTCGTAAAGAGCGTCATTAATATTGATTTTAACACCGGCTTGCACCCGCTGCGAGGCCGATATTTTACCAGCAAATTCGCGCTCGTTAATTTGCGTCATTTTTTCTTTAATTTTTTCCGACAGCCGCGCTATCTGCTGCTCTTTTTGTTCTTTTTCAATAGCCATTTCTTCGATACGCTGCTTTTTATCGGGCGGTAATTTTTTGCCTTTTACTGCTTGCAGCCAGTTATTTAAACTGCGGTCTATCTCGGAAAAAGCGCGTTCCAGCTCGGCCCGTTCTTCCACCAATTTATTTAAATCGTCTTTAAGGCGCGGGTCAAACCCGGTTTCCAGCTGAGTAACCGTACCCGATACCGAACCCAGCGAGGCGGCATTTATCTCTTCGCTGGCTCTAATATGGCCGCCAACGATAGCGGCGCGTTTACCTTTACACAATACCTTGCGCATAGCAATAACGTTAGAGTGCAAAATACCATCACTAACAATGACAAACTCGCCGACCTCTAAGTTACAGTTTTGTAAAAAGCGGCCCCAAAAACTTTTGCCGCACACAATCCCGCCGCTATCGGTGCTTTGGTCGCTCTCTTGTTTATGGCCGTTCACCCCGCCGTCAACATAAATATTACCGCCGGCACGCAGCTTACTGCGGCCAACAGTGCCGCTAATATGAATATCGCCGTTGGCAATAACCTCGTAACCATCACCAACATCACCTTTAATAACCAAAGTTCCCAAAAAGTTGATGTGGCTCTTTAAATCGCCGTTAATAATGTTAATGGTTTCTACACTAACGACACCTTTAACAAACAAAGCCTGCCCGCTGGCGGTGGCCAATACCTCTGTCCGGTCATCGCTCAGCACAACATTGTCGCCCAATTCCACCGGTACATCAACACCATCTTTGGCCGGCAGCAAAGCCCCTTTAACGGTATGGCCGGGTTTACCGGATTCGGGCGGCAATACCCGCGCCACCACCTCGCCTTTGTGCACACTTTGGATACGGCTGTTGTCTTTAAGGTCTACTTTATCGTTCTTTACTTGCTTTTTCTTTTCTTCTACCGCTTTGGTAAAATCGGTTTCAAATAAAAATTCTACCTTAGTATTATCACCGTCGCGGGCATCTTCACCTTCGGCAATAACGATTTGGGCGCGGTAACGCGGATGCTTTTCAATTTCTTCCAGCACATCTTCTTTAACACCGAAAAAAATACCGGCCAGCTTTAAAACCTCGCGAATATCGTCAAGGTCGGGCGAAGCCCCGCCTTCTTTAGGCGAGCTAATGGTTAAATAACCTTTCATATCATCACTGCTGACGGTAACATTGTATTCCGAGTTTGCACTGTAATTATATTCGTATTCGGCTATCTCTACCCATTCATCTTGCCCGGCCGCCACTATCGCTTCTAATTTAGCTTCATCTAAGTTAGGCAGCGAGCGGGTACTGCCCGCTTGCCGTAAAATATCTTCTACCGCTACAGCATTACCTTCACCTACCGGTGAGCTAACTTTAACGTAAACTTTGCCGTCTTTACCTAGTTTAATACCAAAATCGCCGTCTTTGCTCTGAACAACTTCTCTTTCTCCTTCTTCAGAGAATAAACCTTCACTATTGCTAAGCCTAGTAACACTATAATTAACCGATGGATAAACTAACAGCCGCCATTCTTTCTTAAAAAAGATACCAAACAAACCGGCATACCCGCGCGTTTGCACCTCGTACTCTAAACGGACGGTGGGTAAATCCAGCTCGGTCGAGGCTTCTCTTAAAGCCTGCTGAATGGTTTTACCCCATACCTCTACCGCTTTACGTTTGCGGTCTTGTTCTAAATCACTCTTTAAAACTTCGCGAAAGTCATCAAGGCTATATACCATGAGCCGCCTCCTTAAAAAACACCTTTACGGGCATTAAGCAACTTAGTACGCAGCAAAGCGATAGCTTTTGTATGCAGCTGCGAAACCCTCGATTCGGTTACCTCAAGCACCTTGCCGATTTCGCGCAAGGTTAAATTTTCGTAGTAATAAAGGATAAGCACTTTCTTTTCTTTTTCGGGCAACTCTTTAACTACATCAATCACGATGCGCCTTACCTCACTATTTTCGGTAATCACATCGGGCTGCAAGCTGGCCGGCGCTTCGATAGATTCCAGCATCGATACCTTATCGTTATCATCGCTGGTGTACCACACATCATCAAGCGACAAAATAGCCGAACTAGATATTTTTAGCACCAAACTGTGGTACTCTTTTAAGCTTATATCCATCGCTTCGGCTATCTCTTTAGCGGCGGCTTTACGGCCCAAGTTGGCCTCTAGGTTTTGCACCACCGTTGCTAAATCGCGCCCGCGCTGCCGTACTAAGCGCGAAACATGGTCTATACTGCGCAGCTCATCAAAGATGGCTCCTTTAATGCGCGTAACGGCGTAAGTTTTAAAGCGCGTATTACGTTCGGGGTCGTAACGTTCTATGGCGTCCATTAAACCAAAAACCCCATAACAAACTAAATCGTCAAATTCCACATTGGAGGGCATATTTGCCGACATACGACCGGCTACATATTTTACCAAAGGGTGATACTGCGTAATTATCTTATCGCGTATAGCAGGGTTATGAGTTTTTTTATATTCGAGCCAAAGTTTGTGCTCTTCTTCTTCTTCCATCATCTTACTCGTCCTTACTCATAGCTGTACGCATCATTTTAGCTAAATCTTCCGCACTAGCTTGCTCAAAAACACTAGCCTTATCGGGCTTAGACGGCAAAACAGTAACGGCTGCCGCCGGCGCTTCGGCCATTTTTAATTGTTCGTAGCCGCTATCGTGGGGGCTGTCTTCTTCGTCGGCCAAAACAATGTTTAGCCTATTACCGGTATCGGCCGGCGGCGGCGCTGCGGCTGGAGCGGCAACCTCCGCTTCTTCTTTGGGTTTAGCTGCCGCAAAAAGCTCCGGTAAAAATTTTACCATTATCTCTAGGGCGGCGCTAAACAGCATAGCCATTACCACCCCGCTAATTAAAGAGCGAATTAATATAATTACCAGAGTTGTTCCGGCGATAGCGCCAAAAACTATGGCTAACACCATTCCTACGCCAAAAGCTATAAGCGCTCCTTTTATTCTGATAACCTGCCCCCTTAATTACTATAAAACCGCTTTTCCTTTATTATACTAAATTATTAAAAAAAACAAAAGCTCTTTTTGGCATTTATTTAGCGTCAAGTTTATAGCCATACAACCATAGCTTATACTATACCCGACAAAAACAGTTAAATAAACCTACCATAAGCCACTAACCGGCAAATTTTAAATTTTTTCCATGAGCAATTTTTTTAGTTGGGCCGGACCGGTAGAAAAGACATCAACTAAATCGACATCCTTTAGCATATTAATATGGCCGCTAAAAATAGCCCCTTGCTCGATAGAGATACCTTTAACGGTTACATTACCTTGCAGCACGGCTTTTTCGCTTAACTCCAGCTTACCTTTAAGCTCTACATCACCATGCAGCTGGCCGAATAACTCTAGATTATCGGCTTTTACTTTAGCCCGCACCGTAGCGGTTTCTTCTATTAAAATATTACCTTCAGCCTCAATCTCGCCATCGTAACGGCCCTTAATAATTAAAGAATTACTAAAAACCATACGGCCCTTAAAAGCGGTGGTTGTACCAAGCACACTAATTTTTTGCTCTTTTTCGCGCATAAAGTTATTTTACTCCCTAAAATGCTATCTAGTCAAGAGGTTTTAGCTAATTAATCGCCGCTTTCAAATAGTCCGCAAGCAGCTTGACAACTTATCTTTCTTCAGTTACTCTCAAGTTATGCACCAACTACCAGACTATATAAACACTTTAAAGATGGGCTACCTAGATGAGCCGCAGCCCAGCTACATTTATGGCAGCGCCGATTATGTGCGTATAGCCACCTTACATTTATTAGCTAAAGAGATACTCAGTAAACAATTAAGCGGTAACACCGCCGAGCTGGGCGTTTACAGAGGCGGTTTTGCCCGCTTTATTAACCAAGCTTTTCCCGCTAAAAAATTATATTTATTTGACACTTTTACCGGTTTTGATGGCCGTGATTTATTTACTGAGGATAAGCAGCATTTTTCGGACACTCGGCAAGATTTTAGCGATACCAATATAGAGTATGTACTAAGCCGGATGCAAAAGCCCGAAAATTGCCTCATTAAACAAGGTTACTTCCCCGAAAGCGCCGCCGGCTTAGATGACAGCTTTTGTTTTGTGAGCTTAGATGCCGACCTTTACGAACCAATCTACGCCGGCCTTAATTACTTTTACCCGCGCTTAGTAAGCGGCGGCTACATAATGGTGCACGACTATAACCATAAATTATATGGCGGCGTAAAGGCAGCGCTGCAAAAATTTTGCAGCGAACACAAGCTGCCCTACTTCCCTATAGCCGATAACAGCGGCAGTGTGATAATTGGCAAAGCTTAATTAAGAAACAATAATTATTTGACGGCACAGAATTTTTACTTTTTATAGTGTATACTCTTAGAGGAAATGTTGTTAGGATTATCTCTACCCGAAAAGCAAATAAAAAAGAACAGGAGCGATATTATGGCCATAGTTAAATTTACTATCAAAGAAATAGAGGAAATGAATGATAATACTGATACCACCCGTTTACGCAATATGAAAGATAAAGATATTATTTAT
>WRBN01000047.1 GCA_009784515.1 Spirochaetaceae bacterium
CGGCTAGGGCTTTGCCTAGAGCTTAGATAAGAGTTTTGGTAACCCTCTCCACTTTAGGAGGGGTTTACTTTGTTATCTTCCAGCCCAGCTACCCGGTCTAATCCAATCAATTTCACCCTCCATAGCATGGCCTATTCCTCCACGATAGCCCTCAATATTGTTATTGTTTAAATAGCTGCCTCTTCTAATAAGAGTACTCAGTTTAGGGTTGTTACGTATATCAAGAGTGGCTATCAAGGTATCATTTATAAAAAGCCACTCCAAATCAATAAGCTTACTTATATCGAGTGTTATTATGGGATTATTACCCACAAATAAAGTAGTTAAATTAATATTATTACTTACATCAAATTCTGTTAATTGGTTATTACCTACATTTAACCAAACTAATTTAATATTGCCGCTAATATCTATAGTTGTTAAATTATTATTACTTACATCAAGGCGAATAAGGTTAGTTAGGTTAGTTAAGTTAGGTAGGTTAGTTAGGTTAGTTAGGTTAGTTAGGTTAGTTAGGTTAGTTAGGTTAGTTAGGTTAGTTAGGTTAGTTAGGTTATTCCAGTGTAAATCAAGGGTTTCTAAACCCAACATGTATTCAATACCGGTAGCGTTATTAATATTTTCTTGTCTTGCGTTTAATCTTTCAATTCTCGCCAGTCTATCACTCAACGCTTGGCCTGTTAAGTTAGCGTCGGGCCCTAGTGTATTAAACATAAGCACCATTAACCTAGGGTCAGGGAACAAACTGGCTAAAGTAGCGTTAGCCGGCACTGGCAACCCTTGCCCTTGTGCATTTATAGCTATTAGTAATAAAGCTATAGTTAATATTTTTTTCATAGTTTTAGTTTAGCATAGCTTGCTGTTAAAGTAAAGCTAAAATTTAAAAGTTTAGTCTGCGGGTATAACTTTGTGGTAAATATTTGGCAGCTATAAATTTACTAACCGTACCCTTTATAATTAATTAAAAAGGGTGCGGTCTAAATTTAAAATTAAAGGGTAGACTAACTCGGCAGCTGGCGGCCTAGATAACTTTGTAAAGTAGTCAAAATACCTTCTAATATCATTGTTGCTGCCTTCCAGTAGCATACCGCTGTTATCTGGGGTAAAAGTAATGGCACTGCCGCGATAACTTAAGATAAGCTCTCCGCTAGTAACATTAAACACATAAATAGTCAGCGGCTCCGTTATAAACCATTCCATAAACCTAACGGAGTCTTCAAAGTAAGCCCGCATAGCCGGCGAAAAAGAGCTATCACCAACCATTTCAGCTAAAAATTCTTTAAATTCGGGCAGTTGTTCTGCAAAATCGGCAATTTCGCTGGCGGTTATATCGGTCATTGTTACGTTATCGGCATGGTTAATAATGTTAAATTGACGTTCGTTAATAAAAATTGCTCTTACAGCAGGCGGGGTATTATCGTCATCGGCAAAGATTAAGCCATAATTGTTGACAGGCGCTATGATAGGCTGCGGGCAAGCTACCATAACTAAAGATAGCGCCAATAATACAGTTATATATTTTTTCATTCGGTTTAGTCTCCTTACCTGCCTTTATAGTATAGCATAATACTTACTTATAAGCAATGGTGCATTATAAGGCTTAAATACAGGTTAATACCTTATAATATTGATGACAGATAGTTTTAAAAAATAATTTGGGCTATCTTGACTAAACTTTTTAATTATGCTAATTTAGTTTAATTTATGGAAACATCAGCCCCTTACGCTGTAGAAATGCTTAACATAACTAAACGGTTTCCCGGTTTAATTGCTAATGACAATATTAGCCTTAAGGTAAAAGCCGGCACGGTGCACGCCTTGCTTGGCGAAAATGGGGCCGGTAAATCTACTTTAATGTCTATTTTATTTGGCCTTACCAGTGCCGATAGCGGCCAAATAGTTATTAACGGTCGGCCGGTTAAAATAAAAAGCCCTAATCAGGCCACCGCGTTGGGTATTGGCATGGTGCACCAACACTTTAAACTTATCCCTAGCTACAGTGTGCGCAGTAACATCATTTTGGGGGCAGAGCTTACCAATAAATTTGGCCATATCGACTGTAAAGGCTCGCGGCAGCGAGTGGTAGAGCTAAGTAATAAATACAAATTAAATATTAACCCCGATGCTAAGGTACAAGATATTAGTGTAAGTATGCAACAGCGCGTAGAAATTTTAAAGGTACTTTACCGTAACGCCGATATTATTGTGCTGGACGAACCTACAGCTATCTTGCGCCCGCAAGAGATAGACGAGCTTATCGCCATTATTAAACGGCTGCAAAATGAAGGTAAAACTCTCATTTTTATTAGCCACAAATTAAAGGAGATAGCGGCGGCGGCTCAAGAGGTTACTATTATACGCAAGGGCAAATATATAAACACCCTTAAAGTGGCCGATACCAATGAAAACCGGCTGGCCGAGCTTATGGTTGGCCGTCCCGTTAAGTTAGAGCTAACTAAGCAACCTAGCCAAGTAGGTAACGAGGTATTAAAATTAGAAAATTTAGTAACCTATAGTGAAAGAGGGAACCTTGCGGTTAATAACCTTTCGCTTACGGTACGTGCCGGCGAAATTGTGGGGATAGCGGGGGTAGATGGTAATGGCCAGCGTGAGTTAGTGCTGGCTTTGTATGGTTTGCTGCCGTTAGCCGGCGGCCGTATTTATTATGATGGCAGCGATATAACCCATTTTAGCACCAAACAAAGGATAGAGGCCGGTATGGCTTTATCGCCCGAAGATAGACAATTAGAGGGCTTAGTTTTACCTTTTACTCTGGCCGAAAATTTAATTTTAAAAAACTTTAAGCAGCCTCCCTTTAGTAAGCGGGGCTTTTTGTTATTTAAAGCAATAAAAGATAACGCCGAAAAGCTGGTAGCAGCCTTTGATGTACGCAGCGCTAAAGGAATTAACAGCCTAGCCGGCGAGCTTTCGGGCGGTAACCAACAAAAATTATTATTAGCGCGCGAAATAAACAGCAGTCCTAAATTGTTAATTATTTGCCAACCCACGCGCGGGCTTGATGTAGGCTCTATCGAAAATATTCATAAACGTATTTTAGAAGAACGCACTAAAGGCGTAGCTATACTTTTAATTAGCTATGAGTTGGAAGAGATTATGGGCCTGTGCGACCGTATTGCCGCCATTTCGGGCGGCCATATTAATGCTGTGCTTGATGGCGCTAAGGCCGATATTCGGCAGATAGGAGCCTTAATGGCAGGGGTTAATAACGAGGCATAATTAAGGAGCAAATTAATGGCTAAAACTTTAGTCAACAACAAATCTTTCTTAAAAAAACTTATTGCTGTGCTTGATGTTGTTAATAAGCATAGCTGGCTTATGGCCGTTATCGTTATAACTTTTGGTTTTTTGCTGGCCACCATTTTATTAGTCATTACAGGCCGTAACCCTGCCGGTATGTATGGCGCTATGCTGCAAAGTATTAGCGGCTTTAATGTTTTTAACGGCAGCTTTAATGCCCGCCATATCGGTGAGTGGCTGGCTATTAGCACGCCGCTTATTTTATGCGGTTTAAGCGTGGCCTTTGCCTTAAAGGCCGGCCTCTTTAATATTGGGGCCGAAGGGCAATATATTATGGGCGTTACCTTTGCGCAATGGGCCGCCTTTTTTTTACCGCAATTACCTTTTGTGCATGCGGTAATGGTGTTAATAGCGGCAACTTTAGCCGGCGCTTTGTACGGCGGCTTGGTAGGTTTTTTAAAGGGAAAATATGGGGTATCCGAAGTAGTGGCTACCATTATGTTAAACCACATTGCCTTCTTTTTTACCCGCTGGTTTACCATACGGTTTATCCCCGACACCAGCAGCTTTGCCACCCCGCCTCTCCCCGAAAGCGCCCGCCTTACCGCCGATTGGTTGCGTACGCTTACCAATAATAGTATGTTAAATTACGGTTTTTTTGTTATGTTGTTAGCCTTAGTGGTTTACCATATGACAATTAACAAAACAACGCTTGGCCTTAGCTTAAGGGCCAGCGGGTTTAACCCTAAAGCGGCTAGTTTTAGCGGTATTTCTACCATTAAGGCCTCGTTTATTAGTATGGCTATAGCCGGCGGCTTTGCCGGATTGGCCGGCGGGGTAGTGGCTATGGGCAGCTTCCCCAGCGGGCGGGTTATGTCGGCGATGGATATGTACGGCTTTAACGGTATTGCCGTAGCTTTAGTGGCGGCCGGTAATGCCTTAGGCATCTTTTTTTCGGGCTTATTATTTGGTATGCTTACGGCCAGTCAAAGCTTAATGACTTTGCGGCAAATACCGCGCGAAATTACCGTCATCATTAACGGTCTTGTGGTGGTTTTTATTAGTTTAACTTTTGGCTTAAAACTGCTGGCCAGCCGCTTAAAAATTAATTTAGAGAGTCACCCTGATAATACGGAGGCAAGCTAATGTCGCTTATCAATTTATTACCCTCTATCTTACTGATGGCCGCACCGATTGTGGTAGCCAGTTTAGGCGGCCTCATCTGCGAAAAGAGCGGGGTGGTAAACATCGGTATTGAGGGTTTATTAAATATTGGGGCCTTTACAGCGGCTTTAGTGCATTTTTACCTAGAAGCAACTACCAGTTTATCGCTGCCTATAGCTTTATTGGCGGCCTGTGCGGCCGGTACTTTATTTAGTTTAATTCATGCCTTTACCTGTGTAACGATGAAGGCCAACCAAATTATCAGCGGTACCGGTATAAATTTATTGGCGAGCGGTATCACCGTCTTTTTTTGCCAGTTAATTTTTAATATGGACCGTACGGCGCCTTTTCGGTTTGGTTTTACCGTTGGGCCTTTTGGTTTTTACCCTACAGCTTATTTAGCTTTGGCCTTTTTTATAGCTACTTGGTACTTACTATACAAGCGTAAATTTGGTCTGCGCTTGCGCGCTTGCGGTGAGTACCCGCAGGCGGCCCAAAGCGCCGGTATCAATGTAGTTAAAATGCAGTATTTTGGGGTGCTGGCTAGCGGTTTTGCCGCCGGTTTGGCAGGGGCTTTTATTGTGTTAAGCAGCACGATACAATATGACCGCAACCTGATAAGCGGTACCGGCTTTATTGCTTTGGCTGCCATTAGTTTTGGCCGTTTTATCCCTAAGGGGGTAGCTAGCGCCGGCTTGCTTTTTGGTACGGCCAGCGCTATTGTTTTTGCTCCCGGTATACAAACTTTAAGGCAGTACATTCCCGGCGAGTTTTTTAGCAGTTTACCTTACTTGCTTACTTTAGTTTCGCTTATTATTTTTGGTATACTAGATAACCGAAAAAAGCAAAAAATTAAAGCTATGGCTTAATTTTGACAATATGTTACATTTTTTTAATAAAAAAGAGTTGACAAAACTGAATATATTAGCTATGTTATCTACTGAATGAACAGTCAGTCAGAGAGTGATACTAAGTTAAAAATTTTAGAGGCAGCCCGTAAATTATTTGCTGAAAAGAGTTTTAGTGATGTAGCGGTTAGCGAAGTAGCCGAACAAGCAGCCGTTAGTAAAAGTTTAATTTATTATTATTTTAAAAGTAAAGATGAAATTTTAAGCGCCTTAATAGATATTTTTGTGGCCGATTTTACCACCCTTGCCGCCCTAAAGTTTAAAGTAGCAGCCAACGGCAGCTGTGGCGGGAGTAAAGAAGAATATGATACCATCTTTTTGCCGCAGATGGAGTTATTTAAAAAACATAAAGATGTAATTAAAATATTATTTATGGAGGCTATTAAGGGTAATCAGCAAGGTATGGTGTTATTTAGTTTAATTAACCGCTTGATGAACGAATCGGCCGAAATTATTGACGACAAAGAAATGAACGATGTGAGCGATAAGTTAAAAAATAACAGCGAAATGCAGGCGGCGGTATTTTTCTTTCAGTTTTTGCCGGTGGTTAGTTATTTTTGCTTAGAGGAGCAATGGCTAAGCTGGGCAAAGGCCGATAAGCAAAAAATTAATGAGCTTTACTTTAAGCTTAGTTATCAAGCTCATAAACGGTTAAGTAAAACTTTAGGCGATATGTTTGCTCTTTAAAGTAAATATAAAATAATTTAATAAAGTTAAATAAAGAGAGGTAAAGATGATAGTTAAAAAGTTATGGGCTATAGTATTGCTAGTTTTGGCTTTTAATGTAAAAGCGCAATCACTTAGCACGATGCACGAGCCTTTAATTTTAGATGAACATTTGGTATCGGCTATGGTGTTGAGTAGCTTTAATTATCAAATGGCTTTAAGTGGGCATCGTATAGACCAGCGCGATAGCCAGTGGTGGGCATCTTTACTGCCTAGCGCCAATGCTAGTATAACACACGGCTTAAGCCGCCATGTTTTTACCGAAGAGCCTAACCCAATGATGAACCCCACCAATAACGAATGGATTACCAATTTAAGTATAGGGGCCGATTTAAACATAGCCGCCGCTAACCTTATTAATATTCCCATCATAATGAATAGGTATCGCAGTAATCAAATTACCCATGAGCAAGCGCTTACCGAAATTATTAATGGCATAGTTATTCAGTTTTATAATTTATTAGCTTTTGGGCAGCAGCTTAATGTGTTGCAAAGTACGGTAAACGTTAGTTTGCTAGCTTATAATCAGGCTTTAGCGGCTTATAATAGCGGGCTGGTAGATAGGGTATCTATGCTTAATGCGCAATACCAATATCAGTTGGCTTTAACTCAGCTTAATAGGGCGCGCACCAGCTTTGAAGGTAATATGCTAACCTTTAAGCAAATGCTTGGCGTGCCGCTTGAGCGGCCGGTAGAACTAAGGGGCAGTATTAATGTTGTTAATGTACAATTAAACGGCGACCGCATAGCGGCTACCTACTTAGACAGCACGGCTACTATGCAAATAGCTAATCTTAACGCTAACTCGGCTTCATTAAGGCAGTGGTTAGTGCTTTCTAGTATTGTAAATCCTTTTGTTTCATTGGGTTATGAGATGGGCCGCACCAGAGTAGGGGCCGATAACCCTTTTAACCCTTGGCGTGATAGCGCCAGCTTAAGGCTTGGGTTACAAGTTAATTTAAGCTACCAAAACTTTAATAATTGGCGTAACGTGGTTGATGGCAACCACATACAGCAAGCGATATTAGCCAATACCCGCGAGGTAACTCGCATACAAATTATTAATAATGCCAATAACCTTAATAATTTGCAGGCGGCTATCACGATGGCCGAGCAAAATGTGGCGATTAGCCGCGAAAGTTTAACTTTAACCCAAGTGGGTTTTAATCAGGGCTTACGTACTCAAACCGAGCTGCAAAGCGCTATTACTAACGTGCAAAACGCCGAGCTGGCTTTATTGCAAAGCAGATTAGATTACACCACCAGCCTGTTAAATTTAGCGGCTTTAGTTGGGGTAGAGCCGGCCGTGCTTATTAGGCAAGCCGGCGAGTAAAATTAAGGAAAGGACAAAGATGAGTAAACAAATATCAGAAGCTAATGTTAGTAAAAAAAAGCGGCAAGTAGCTAAATTAGAAGCTAAACTTAATAAAAAGAAGCAAGGTTTAACTAGCTTAGAAACTGCTCTTAACAGCGAAAAGCAGGGAATAACTAAGCCGGAAGCTAAAGCTAATAAACAAAAAGAAAAAATAGAGTTACGCTTAAGCGAAAAAATAGCTAAATTAGAGGCTAAATTAAATAAAGAAAAAGAAAGCGTAACCAAGCTGGAGACTAAGCTTAACGCCGAAAAGCGAGGAGCAACGTTAGTCCCTACTAAAGAGCAGCGGCGCATTGCTAGGGTAGAAGCCAAACTTAAGAAGAAAAAAGAAAAGCTTGAGTTTAAATTTGGTGAGAAAAAAGAAAAACTAGAGGCTTGGGGTAAAGATAGAGCGGGCAGCCGCCGTAGTTATCGCCTATTTGTATTGGTGGGGTTATCTTTAATGGGTGTAGCTTTAGCGGCTATTTTAATTAATATATGGGTTAGTAATATGGGTGCGCAATCGGTTACGATAACGCGGGTGTTTTCGGTAGCGGTGCAAGAGGTTGAACGTGCCTCTTTGCAAGAGTACTTTAGGGTTAACGGCGATGTTATGCCCATTAATAGTACCAATGTGTTACCTAACGCTGCGGGGCGTTTAATTAATTACACCGTTAGTGTGGGGCAATTTGTGCAGCAAAACCAAATAATTGGCAACATAGACCCCAGTGTGCCGGGCGCTCAATTTAACTTTAGCCCAATTAGGGCCCCTATTGCCGGTACAGTTACCGCTTTGCCCATCGAGCTGGGAAATATGGTTAATCAGGGTGTAGTGGTGGCGCGTATCGGCGATTTAAGCCAGCTTAAAATAGAGGCGCATATCCCCGAACGTTTTTCGCGCTCGGTGCATGTAGGCAGCACCGGTTATATGAACTTGCCGGCTTTAGCGGGGATAGATTACCCGATAGTCATTACCGAAATAGCCCCAGTGCTAGACCCTATCAGCCGTACGGTATTAACCCGGCTGCAAGTTACCCAAAGGTCGGAAGATTTAATGGCCGGTATGTTTTCTAGCTTGCGGATAAATACGCATTTGCATTCAAATGTTATTGTGGTGCCGCAATCGGCTATTGTTAGGCGCAGCGGCGAAGATTATTTATTTGTGGTAGACCTTTCGCGCACGGCGGGAGTTTTTAATACTTTAATGTTTGAAGAGCGCGATTTTAATGCCATCGTAACTATGCGCCCTATAACGCGCGGGGCTTCGGTTGATGGTTTAGTAGTTATAGAAGAAGGTTTACTGGTGGGCGAAAGTATTGTGGTAGCCGGCCAAAATATTTTAACCGATGGGGCTAGGGTAAATTTTATTACGGCAACTTTAGCCCAAAGCGGGGGAAACTAAATGAGCTTAATGCGTTCGGTTTTAGATAAGCCAACTACCGTTTTAATTATAGGCAGTTTGCTGCTGGCGTTATCGTTGTTTATGCTAACGCTTATACCGCAGCAATTTTTCCCGGACATCGAGTTCCCTACGGTAACAGTTAGCACCGCCTTTCCCGGCGCCAGCCCCGAAGAGGTAGAAAATAGTATAAGCCGTTTGCTGGAAGGAACCTTGCTGGGTATCTCGGGTATCGAAAATATTAGCAGTACCAGCAACGAGGGCAGTTCGGCCGTTAGTTTAAATTTTAGTTTTGGTACTAACCTTGATGCCGCCGTTAATGATATACGCGACCGCCTTGATATGATACGTAACCAATTACCCGATGGCGCCAGCTCTCCCATGATTTTTAGAATGGATATTAACAGCTTTATGCCGGTAATGTACATGACCCTATCGGCGCCCGGCCTTTTACCGGACGATTTAACTTACTTTGCCGATGATGTAGTACGGCCGCTACTAGAGCAAATAGATGGTGTAAGCCGGGTAGATGCCTTTGGCGGCCGCGAAGAGCAGGTGCGTATTAATGTGTTGCAAAACCGCCTAGATGCTTATAATATTACCATGAACGATATTAACATGGCCATTGCCGCCCAAAATTTACAGATGGGTGCCGGCGCTATCAGCGATGGCGACCGCCGCTTATTATTGCGCACCGATGGTACCTTTAATACGGTAGAAGATATACAAAATGTGGTAGTTAGCTACCGCCCGGTTAATATGGGGCAAGGCGTAGTGCCGGTGTTGCTGCGTGATATAGCCGATGTTTATTTAGGTTACGAAGATATTCAGGTAGTAAGCGAACTTAATGGCGGCGGTGCTTTTACTATTATGGTTTATCGGGCCAGCGATGCCAACATTGTGCAGGTGGCTAACCGTATTAACCGTGATTTACCCGATATTAACAACCGTCTGCCCGAAGGTATGGAGCTCACTATCTTATTTGATAGCAGCACGATGGTAACCCAAAGCCTTAGCCAAGTAGTATGGAACGTACTTTTGGGGGCTTTATTTAGTGTTATTGTACTTATCTTCTTTTTACGCAGCATGAAGAGCGCTTTTATTATTGCCCTTACTATGCCTTTTTCGGTACTGGTTACCATTATGTTTATGTACTATTTTAACTTAAGTATTAACATTATGAGTCTTGCCGGTTTAAACTTAGGTATTGGTATGGTTACAGACAGCGGTATTGTTATTCTAGAGAATATTACACGTTACCGCGAAAAAGGGGTATCGGCTAAAACTTCGGCCATTTTAGGCAGCCAAGAGATGATTACGGCCATTATGGCTAGTACGCTTACCACCGTTTGTGTATTTTTACCAATGGTTATTTTTGCCCGTGAAATTGGGATTGCCGGCGTTATCTTTAACGATTTAAGCTTTACCGTTGTTATTAGTTTAGTATCTTCATTAGTTATTGCTATGACGTTAATTCCGGTGTTAGCCGGTGTTTATATGCCGGTGCGTACCAGCAAGCAGCGCGAACTAAGCGGGATAATGCGCAGCATAGATAAAATAATGAACCGCCTTTTAACTTGGCTGGATAATAAATATAGCAACGGTATTGTTTTTTCGCTTAAATATCGCAAAACGGTGCTCTTTACTATCTTTATGAGTTTGGTGTTAGCTTTAGGGTTATTAGGTTCGGGCTTAGTAGCTTTCGAGTTTATGCCCGGCGACGATGGTGATAGTTTTATGCTAACCTACACCTTGCCGGAGGGAACTTTGGCCAACCAAACTAACCAATTTGGGTTAGAATTTACAGCTATGCTGGCCGAAGAAATTGGCGTTGGGGTAGAGCATTTTATGCTTATATCTGGGATAAACTTAGGCGGAGTCTCGGGGAGAGAGCAGCAAAATATTGGTTACATTATGTTCTTTTTACCGCCTTTTAATGAGCGTACTATGACGGGGGCGCAGCTGGGAGCTTTAGTGCGTGATAAATACGATTTATTTCCCGGTATCGATTTTCAATTTAGTTCGTTGATGGGCGGCGGCATGGGCGGCGGAGCTACTATCAGTGTAGATATAGCCAGTAATGACCAATTAGCCTTAATGCAAACGGCCGCCAGATTGGTAGAAATTTTTGAAGAAGTGCCGCAGCTTAGCGAGCCGCGCAGCAGTCTTGATGATGGCCTGCCGCAGATAGAGCTGCACATTAACCGCGAGCGCGCTTATAGTATGGGCTTAAATATTGCCACCATTGCTCGAGAGGTAAGCGCCAATATCAGCGGTACTACTGTGGGCCGTTTTAGTAGCGCCGGGCGCGATATTAATATTGTTAGCCAGCTTGCGGCCGAAGACAGAGCCACACTCTCCGACCTTGATAGAATATTTGTGGTATCGCCTGTAACCGGCGCTAAGGTAGCTATAAGTAATGTTGCCACCGTAGAGCGCGGCTTTAGCCCTACCGCTATTTTTAGATACGACCAAACAAGGCAAATTAGCGTATCGGCAGTGCCGGCAGTTAATAGTGCAACCGGCCGTGAGTTCGCCGAAGGCGAGGCCAATAATGCCGCTTGGGCCGCTATTAATGAATCGTTACAAGATGGCCGCCTCATTTTACCGGAAGGGGTAAGGCTAAGCCAAGCCGGTGGTATGCAGCAATTTGCCGAGCTGGCGCCGCGCCTTATGGGCATCTTGTTGGTATCTATCTTGTTGGTTTATGGTGTTATGGCCAGCCAATTTGAAAGCCTTAAAGACCCCTTTATTATTATTTTAAGTATTACTACTTTGCCGCTGGGGCCGGTTTTAATTTACCTGCTTACCGGTACGCCTTTTAGTATGTTTAGTATTGTTGGGTTTGTTATGCTCTCCGGTATTTGCGTTAATAATGGTATTATCTTGGTGGATTACACCAACTTATTACGGCGGCGCGGTATGCCGCTGTACGAGGCCATTGTTGAGGCCGGGCGCAGCCGTTTACGGCCTATTATGATGACGGCGGGTACCACCATTTTAGCTATGTTACCGATGGCTTTATCGCAGGCCGAAGGTTCGGCGATGACGCGGGTGATTGGGGTTACCGTTGTAGGCGGTATGGTTACCAGCAGCCTTATGACGTTATTTTTAGTGCCAACCTTATATTATAACTTTAACCGTAAGGGTGAAAAGAAAATGATTAAAGCGGCCGAAAAACGCGAAGAAGAACTATTTGGCAAAAATTTAGCGACTCAAGCTTAAAATGGTAAGTCTTAAATTAAAAGGTACAAGACTGTAGGGTTTGTCATAAGAATTGAAAAATTTTAATTATTACTTATTAATTTTTAATTAATAAGGAGGATTTATGCAAGAGATACGTTTAGAGGTTATTACTAATAAATCGCTGGAAGACGAGCTTATGCTTTATCTAAAGGCAGCTCACTGCGAACGATATACGATAATCCCTCAAATACATGGGCGCGGCCGTCAAGAGCCGCGCGAGGGTAATGCTATTTGGCCTGAGGTAAATTTTATGGTAATTATTTACTGCGAGGCCGAACTGGCTGAAAATATTATTAAAACTTTAAAAGATTTAAAACAAAAGTATCCCCTAGAAGGTTTGAGGGTTTTTAAAACACTGGCCGAAATTGTGGAGCTGTAAAAATTAATCCCCTTAATTTGTAAGGGGATTAATTTTTACAACATAGCGGCTTAATTAAACTTAAAGCCCTCTTTTTTAAGCTGCTCACTTTTGCTGCGTATTTTATGTTCTTGGTAAAATTTTTGTATTTGTCGGGTTAAGCTGACGGCATCTAGGCCGCATAATTTTAAAAGCTCTTCTCGGCTGGCTTGTGCTAAAAATTGGTTAGCCACCGCTAAATGTAAAAAAGGAACATTTTGTCGCCGTTGTTGCTGCATTAAATTAAGACTTTCGCCAATGCCGCCAACCTTTACGCCTTCTTCTATTACAACTAATAACTTATAGGGTTTAATGATATTTAAAAATTCTTTTTCATTAATGGGGCTAATAAAACGCAGGTTATAAATATCGGTTTTAATTTTTTTTTGGTTAAGTAAATGAACGGCTTCGATAGCTTCGCTTAAAATAGCGCCTACACTGATAATAAGTACATCACCGCCATTCTTTCTCACAAAAACACCGTTCCCTAAAGTTATATCTTCTTCGCAGCCGCTTTCTTCACTGGGTAAGGTGGCTTTAGGATAGCGCATAAGCACGGCTTTGCCGCGCTGTTTAAAGGCCCAAGCCAGCATTAACTTTAGTTCGTTACCGGTGGCGGGGGCTAAAAAGATGGTGTTAGGGATAGCTTTAAATAAGGCAATGTCAAAAATACCTTGATGGCTTTCGCCATCACCGGCGACAAGGCCGGCGCGGTCTAGGGCAATAACGGTATTTAGTCCTTGCATTGCTAAGTCGTGGATAAAATGGTCTACGGCACGCTGCATAAAGGTGCTATAAATACTTAATACAGGTTTTAAGCCGCCTAAGGCAAGGCCGCCGGCAAAGGTAACGGCGTGGCCTTCGGCAATACCTACATCAAAAAAACGGTTGGGGTAAAGCTTTTTAAAAGGGGCTAATCCTGTACCGTTGCACATAGCGGCGGTAATGGCTACAATTTTTTTATTGTGGGCAGCTAGTTCGGTTAGCTGGCTGCCAAATAAGCTGCTAAAACTGTTATCGTTTTTGTTGGTGATACCTTGCTTAAGGTTAAAGGGGGCAACACCGTGATATAAATTGGGCAAATTTTCGGCTTGGCGGTAACCTTTGCCTTTTTTAGTAAGCAAATGGATAACGGTGGGCCTGTTAATTTTGGTAACATTTCTTAAGATTTTAATTATATCTTTAAGGTTATGGCCATCGATGGGGCCAACATATTCAAAGCCAAGCTCACTAAAGATAGTTTCATGAAAAAAGAAGCCTTTTAAAGCTTTTTTACAACGTTCGCCTAAGTTGTGCCACCACTCGCCCCAGCCAAAGGGCATGGTATCAAAAAAATGCTCGATATTTTTGCGAGTAGTTTGGTAGCCTTTAGTAGCGATGAGTTTACTAGGAAAGCTGCGTAAAACACCGGCATTTTTTTGGTGAAAACGGTCGTGCAGGGCGCCTACATTTTCCTCGATAGACATTTTTTTATCGTTAAGGATAATAATTATGTTGTCGCCTATTTTATCGGTACGGCTTAAAGCTATTTAAGATTTTCCGATCAGTATCTGTCCTGCTTGGTTTATGGCCTCTAAGAAGGAGCCGTA
>WRBN01000048.1 GCA_009784515.1 Spirochaetaceae bacterium
TAAAGCTAAAATATTAAAATTTACTAACTCTATAGGCATAAAGGTAGACATTTACCGCCTGATACGTTATAATACTTTTACAATTAAAAAAGTAACTTATAAAGGACTGTTATGATGAAAAACAAAAAACTTTATTTATTAATCTTATTAACCTGCTTAGTTTTATTGGCGCTAACACCGCCACCGCCTAATTTGCCGGCTCCCGGCAGTACTTTTATTTTGGAAACCGAGGACGATTTTTTTACGGCCGAGCTTATCTTTGGCCATAACAACACCATCGAAGTAAATACTTTAATTTTAAAAGATACCGAAACCCCTTGGGGCGAAGTAATTAACGCCGGCCGTATTGGCGGTTTAAGCCTGTCTTACACTTTAAGAGGCAATACTCTTATAGTAACCAATTTACTGAGCGATTTTTTGTACAGAGAGTTTCAACTTAGTGCCGATGGCCATAGCCTTACCTCTATTAACGGTTTTTCTGAGGAAGTTTACAGGCGCACGGCTCCCACCGTTATACCCAGTAGCTTGCCGCCGCTGCCCAATCCTAACCCTTTTGCTAACGCCGCCTTTACCCATGTTGATGACAGCACCGCTATCATCGTGTTTAACGAAGATAATATCCTAGAAAGCAGGTGGCTGCATTATGGCAGCGGCGTCATAGAAACCGCTGAAAGCAGCGCTTACACCATAAGCGGCAACACCTTAACCCAAGTAACTATTGTTACCGGTACTCCCGTTAGCTTTCCTCCTCATTATCTTTCGTTTCGTATCGGGGATAACAACAATACCTTAACATTTATTACAAACGACGGCACTTTGGACGAGGTTTATATAAGAAATAGGTAATAATGAACAGGTAAATAAATAACAATTAATAAATACCGCTAAAGGCGGCGTCCTTTAGCTATTAACTATGAGTTGTTATCTATGCCCTGCTCTCTGTTGCTTGCTTTCTCCGTTTCCTGCGTTTTTCGCTCACAACATTAATAAAATCTTCCACGTTTTCAAAACTGCGTTCATCAATTAAAGTTAGCTTTCCGGCCAGCTTAGTAATACGCTCTTCCCGCTGCTGGTTAGCGGCTAAACCCTCTTTATCTACGCCCACTAAAATATCCAGCGAAACTCCTAATACCTGCGCCATTAAGGCGGCATCGTTGACGCGCGGCAGCCGCTTATTAAGCTTCATATTTTTATAGGTATGCCAAGGCATACCTATCTTTTTACACATGGCCGCTTGGGTCATCTTTCTTTGAGCAAGTAACTCATCTATCCTATCAAAAAAAATAGTTGCTTCTATGCTTTTAACGTTATCCATAATTTGCTTTATCGACTGCCCTTTAGCATTTTCTTTAGAAAATACCTGTATTATTATCTATATACAAAAGGTTCATAAAAGTACACAGTAAAAATCAATATACTTATAAGAGTATTATTTTGACTTGACTTTAAACCCAATTAAGTACTATACTATTAATAGGTACTTAAACAAGTACAAGTTTTTAGGAGGAAATTTTGATGGAAGAAGTAAAAAAATTCAATAAAGTAAAAGATTTAAGATTACGAATGCGTCCAATGTACAGCGATAAAGAGCTGGAAAACTACAAAATTAAAATTGAGAGTGCCAATTACCGTAATTTTGCCCTAGAGCAACTAGGCGAATGGTTAGAAGAGGCTTTTAATAGTCATAATAATCATAATGTAAAAACTAGGGTTTATAAAAAATCTCGTTATGTCATAAAAAGATTGTAGTAATATTTGTAGCCAAATATACATTATGATGTACTCAAATATGGCTATAAGCCTTAAAGGATATTGTACTTTATGGCCGATAATAAGGCCCTAAAAATAACTCATCTTTAGGGCTAAGCCATTAAATAATTTCCCCTTGTATTTTATGGTAAAATCTTGCATAGTTGGCTAAAGCTATGGTTGCCGCTTATACCCTTAACGAATTAAAAACCCTGCTAGCGGGCTACCAAGCCCCGCCTTACCGTGCCGAGCAGCTGATTAAAGCTTTATACAAAGGGGCCGCCGGCTACGAGCAAACCTCTTTACCTAAAGCTTTAATTGCTCATTTACAGCCTAATTTGCCCTTTATCAGCACAAAAGTGCTTAAATGCCTTAACGCCGAAGGCAGCGCCAAGCTGGCCCTTAAACTTAACGATGAGCAAGTGGTAGAAAGTGTTTTACTAAGGCATGAGGGCCGTAATACCGCTTGCTTAAGCAGCCAAGCGGGCTGCGCTATGGGCTGTACCTTTTGTAAAACGGCCACTTTAGGCTTTAAACGTAACCTAGAAAGCTACGAAATTATCGAGCAATTTTTGCATTTGCAGCAGCTGGCGCCCATCAATAACATTGTTTTTATGGGCATGGGCGAGCCGCTGTTAAACCTAGATAATGTGTTAAAAACGATAACCGCCCTAAGTAACCCGCAAACTTTAGGCTTAAGCAAACGCCGTTTTACCTTGAGTACAGTGGGTCTAATTAAGCCTATTTACCAACTGGCGGAAAGCGGCTACCAGCTTAATTTGGCGTTTAGCCTGATTAGTGCGCAGCAGGCTAAACGCGAATTATTAATCCCACAAGCTAAAGCTAACCCCTTGCCACAATTAAAAGAAGCCTTAATGTATTACCAGCAGCAAACTAAGGGCCGGCTTACCTTCGAAGTGGTGTTAATACCCGGCCATAACGATAGTGCAGACGATGCCAAAGCTATAGCCGCTTTTGCCGCCGGTTTTAAATGTTTAATTAATGTTATTGCGTGGAACAAAGTAGAAGGCTTACCTTACCGCAGCCCCGATAGCCGGCAGCTGGCTAACTTTATTAACCGCCTTAGCGGTTACGGGCTAACGGTAAAGCAGCGGCGGCGTATGGGACGCGGCGTAAATGGGGCTTGCGGCCAGCTGGGCTAATTAACAGGAGGCAGCTATGCAAAAATTATTTACCATAAGTTTTATTTTAACTGTTATTTTATTAATCTCTTATCAATCTCAGACCGAACCTTTAGCGGCTTTACCTCCCCTACTTTTTAACCTTAACCCTAAGGCCGAACTTGATGAGCTGGAGCTAACCTTAACGGAACAAGGCTTTTGGCGTGCCTTTACCGATAGCGGCTACTATATTTACGAAAACGAAGGCGCTTTTTTTACAAATTACGGCCTAAGCAGCCCCTTTATGGTAGATATAATTTTACCTAACACCCAAGCTGCCGGCCGGCAACTGCAATTTATTTTTACAGGCCTTACCCCCACCGATGACGCTACCAACCGTGCCGAACAACTTATCATAAAGCGGGCGCTTATTAGTAAGTTGGGCCGCCCAACTTTAATGGACGGCCAAATTCTTAGCGCTGCCCAGCCGCATAGTTACCACTGGCACACCGCCGATGACGGCAGCTTGGCAGTTAAATTTAACCATAACAGCTTTGTTACTTTTATTTACAACTACCCGGTTGATGTTGACAAGGAATAAGTAACAGGGAACAAAAAGTAATTAATAATTATAAAAATTCCTCCTTATTCCCTATTGCTCATTTTCTTTAAGTTTTTTTAGCTTAGCTAAATACTCGGGGTTTTGTAATAACATTTCATTAATCACCTCTTCCCTTAATAAATCAAGTTCTTCGATTAATTTTTGCTTTTGGGCTTGTTCCTCATCGGCCACCCATTTATCCAGCTCGGCGCTCCACTTAGCAAAAGCAATACCTTGCGGGCTTTGTAACGTTTCTTCGCCACTGGGGCCATCACCTAATTTATGGATACGGCGGCTTTGCAAAGTTTGTTTATGGTAAACATCTTGGCCGCGGTAATCGGTACAGCTGCACCATTTACCGTCATCTTGATTAAAGTAGCAAATTTTACCATCTTTGGCTTGCGGCGGCGGAGCTAGCTCGGTCATATTAGCCTCGTTATAACCAATATAGCCGGCTTCGTCGGCTATTAAATTGCGTTTAGCTACTAATAATCCTTCGTTGTCGTATTGGTAAAAAGCCTGAGCGCTGGCCACCTCAACAGCGCCTACACAGCGCCAAATACGCACGGCAAAGTTGGCAGGAGCCACTTCGCCGCGGCGGCCGTAAGCCCCGTGTACGCGGCTCGCCCAAAAATCTAAAGTCATTCTAGTACCTGTTGTATTCCCAGTATTATAAGTAAAACTACCTGTTTGCCATGTATTAAATACCCCACCACCGGGAAAAGCCCCACGGCCAAGCACCGATTCAAAATCTCCTCCAGAACCTAAGTGCCCGCTAATATTCGGCACACTTTCTGCCTGCCAACTCCCAAAGGCCGCCGCCTGTCCGCCTTCACCCCTAAAAAAAGAGCCGCCAAAATTACTGCTAATATTACTCCAAGTTAAGCCGGGCCATAACTGGTTTGGGGCCAGCTGGCCGGGGTATTGGGTGTAAACAAAACCTATAGGTATGCTGGCTTTGGTAAGGCCGGCAATATCTTTGGTGTTATTATCTACATCTTCTTTTATCACGGCTATATCGGCCAATAAGTTGCGCCAATAGTGGGTATCATCTAAGGCATGGCCCTTATTATCATCACTCAGCGAAAGAAAAAGCCCGCCGGCTCCATCATTCACTATCGCTCCGCTAGGGTAATTTTCGGCCGCGCTATACCTTGCTATACCGTTACGGTACAAATATTTAATTAACCCCGAAAGCACATAACTTACGCTATTAAAATCTTCTAACAAGGGGTTATTATCACCCACGACCGCCGCCGCCCAGCCTTTGCTGTAGGCCTCACTTTGCATAGCCGTTACATTGCTGCTGTAGTGCAGTTCGCCGTTTGCTTGCGAACCAAAAACCACTAACTCTTCGTTACCGGCCTCACCGGCAAAAACTTTTACCTCCGGCCTGCTGTTATCGTTGTTGTTTTCCATCATATCTCCTCTATTATTAAATTAATTTTATTCGTTTACATTATAAAGCTGACTAGCCAATAACCAACTTTGACGGCTTATATCTTTGAGCCTATTAAAACCGCCGGCTTTACCGGCAAAGCCGACTCTTGTAAAACCAAAGTGCCCCTCCACTTGTTTGCCTACATAAATAAAAGCTATTTGCACCCCCATTGGCTTAGGCAATAAATTTTTAACTAACAGCAAATTAAGGTTAGTTAACTGCCGCTCGTGGATAAAATAGCTAATAGTCATATTGTAACCATCGTATAATTTAAAATCGTTGCCAAATAAAGTACTAAGCTGGTAACTTAAAGCCGGATAACTGGCATTGCTATAATTTAATATTTTTTTAAAATTTAATAAAAACCTTAACTCATCGTCATTTAGGTTAATTAAATTATTGTTTAATAATAATTGCCTGCCTACCCCAATGTAGCTGTCTAAAATATCCAGCTGTTTACCTACCGCCTCTTCATAGCTAAAGGCCTGTGCCAGCTTAAAAATTAAACCCTCGCTAAAAGCTAAACCGGCAAATAAGTTAATTTCGCTGCGCGCTTTCGGCATTGTCCTAAATTTTAAGCCATACAAATTGGCATAATAATTCGTTACTTCTTGCATTGTCCCCCTCGCTTACAAACCATTAATAACGATAGCATTTTCGCTTAGTCTAAAATGCTCTACCGGCAGCTGCGGTTTTAAAAAACTGTGCCACTGGTTAGCGGTACGGCTTAAGGCACAATCTTCTACCACCACATTGGGAGCGTAAGTTTTAATAAGTTTACTAATGGCGGTAATATCGATAGCCTCATAAATGCCCACCTTACAGTTGGTTACCAAATAATTTTTTAGGCTGTCGGCGCTAATTAACGGCGGCCCTAAAAGCGATAGGGTTACTCTTACATTAACCACTATATCTTTAGGCCTATCAAATTTGATGGCGCCGGTGTGGTAGCGACTTTCTACTATTTGGCTTATCTGGCCGTACATAGCGGCCCCGATGTGCCTTTTTTGGTCGATAATTTGGGCAATCACCAAATCATCGCCGCCGGCCACAATGGGCCAAATACTATGCGGCGGCATACCCCATTCGTTGGTTAAGTTACTGCTATTTTCGTACACCCGTACAAAACTTACGCCGGCGCTATCGGCCAGTGCAGCCTCTAAAGCCTCGATAAAAGCTGTGCTGCCCAAATTGACGCTGCGGCTGCGCCTTAAGCGTAATTGAACGTCGCTCTCTTCTTCGGTACCAATCAGATAGCAATTTTCTTCGTTAGTTACCGCCGTGATGGCGGCTACCTTATTTTGCACATTAATTAAGGTAGCCGGCGGCACATGGATAGCGCCGCTCTCAACGGACCTAAAACTTAATTTATGCTGCCCGGCCGCTAAGCTAACATTCTTAATTAACTTAAAGCTTAAGTTACCGCTGCTATTACTTACCGTAAGCGGGTTAGCGCTATCCAGTCCGTTAAGAACCGCCTCTTCTTTTAAAGTAAGAGTAAGCATTATTTCGCTGTAGCTGCCGGCTTGCCTTGCTAAGCCGTTAATGGCCACTAATCTATCCAAAGCTACACCACCGGCTTGCTCCACATCAAACGAACCATAAATTTGCCTGAGTAGCTCAATCACATCACTTAACAGCTGGGCCTCTATCCTGATACGCTGGCCATCGGGGCTGTAGCTTTCTAAGTTAATGGCTGCGCCGTAAATTTCTTTATACTTTTGGCACAAATATGCGACAATCTCTTCTAAACGCGGTAAAGTTAAGCCGGTTTCATTAAGAGCCATTTTGGTCATAAATTTATTTCCTCCTCATTATTAATTATATTCCCGGTGTTTGTTAATAAATTAACCTTTAAATTAACCACCCGTTTTGTGCTGTCTATCGTTATAGCTAGTTCATTAATAGCCTGTATAAAGTTGGCTTTAAGTAAGTTATGCCTAATTACCAGCTCCAGCTCTTCTTTAGCTATTTTATGGCTAATGTAATAAAGCCAATCGATGCCTTCTTCAGGGGCAAAAAAAAGTTCGCCATAAAAACTTTGTAAAATTAACTTTAACACCAGCTGCTCTTCAGCCTCGCCGGTTAAGTAATTTTGTTTACCGCCGCCAAAACTAAAATCGTTATCTATTAGGGCGCGTATCATTGCTCCTCCTTAATTTAATAGTTTTAACCAAGCGTAGCTTAAAGCCTGCCGATTATTAACGTAATGTTTAAAGCCAACAACTTTATAAAGACCGGTAGCTTCTTCACTAGTTAAATTTATCAGCTGCCCCGAACTAAAAAGATACCCGCCCGTCATACAAATGGTAAGCTGTACTTCCGGGTTACTCTCGCCGGCAAAGTTTTTTGTAACCCTATATAAACCATTATGATGATTAAGCTCGTGCACAATGCCGTTACCTTCCTCCGGCCTTAAAAGATAGACTAAATTATCCTCTACAAAAGCTTCGCCATTACTATAGCGCCTAAGCAAATTTAGGGCTTTATCATGTAAAGCATAATCGGCTTCCAAACTGCCGTCAAAATCATCTACCTTCGCCTGCTCTAAAACCATATCATCTTTAATAAGCGAGCTAAATAAATTATTTAAATTTAACCCCTCCAAAAGACTATGGCTACCGGTTTTTTGCACCGCCCTAAAACTATCGCCGGCTAAAATTTTAATTTTATCGGCTTGTTCGGCGGCAAAAAATATTTCGCCTTTAAACAACTGCCCACCGCCATATTCCAGCGAGGTTACCTGTAATTTGCCGGCTAAATTCATAATAAAAGCTTCTTTAGGCAAAGTAAGTTCGGCATAAAGCTTGGCCGCTAAGTTTGGGCGGCTAATAACTAAATTAAAATCATAATTATCGCTCGAATGATAAAGCCGGCCGCCGGCATTATCGTAGATAGTTATCTCAAAAAATGGCCCTAAATTAGGCATAGGTTTTACTCCTTTTTAGGCAAGCTGCCGGCAAAATATTGCTCGCTAAGCCGGCTTTCGCTGGCGCTTAACAAATAAATAGCTATTCGGCCCTCTTTAAAATCGTTAGACAGCAAGGGGTCGCCGTTATCCGTACTGGTTACCATCAGGCCAAAACTAACTTTGTTACGGTACCGGTGCAAAATATTAGGGCTTACCACTAACCTTTGCTGATGTAAGGCAAAATCCCCTCCCTCCAGCGAGTAATACCACTCTCTTTGACTAAGGCTGTACGTTAAAGTAAAACTTACATTATTGCCTCCGGCTATTAAGTTATGGTTTTGGTATAAATCGTCTGTTAAATTTAATAAACGCCGCATATTTCCTCCTTAATTACTAAAACCTTTAAATGGCTCGTTAGCCGCTAAAGTAACGGCCCCAAAGCGTTTAAGCGCCGCTTCTTCGCTAACCGACTGCTGCAGCAAGCTATTATTAGCTGCCTTCTTAAAAGTAGCTTGCTGTAAAATTAAGGTTAAAGTTGTAAAATTGTTACCGCTATCAAGGCTGGTTAAAACCAAATTTTTAATAAGCATATTGTTAAAACGGCAATAAGCGGTATCTACTGTTAATAACCAACGGCTTTGCCAAGCAGCCATAAAAAAACTTACGGCACTTAATACCAAATTATTACCGGTTAAACTTTGGGCCAAATTAAAGCCGGCCGCTACCGGCGCTGGCGGCCCCAAAGTATTAACAATAGCTAAAGCCGGCCCGCTTAAATTACTTAAAAAAGCCGGCGGTTTATAATCTTTAATTAGCTGCTTCTGCTTTATATTATGTTGCAGCTGCCCCGTTAATCCCTGCAACGTAAGCGTTAATGGGCCCGGGCTAACCGCCGCCGTGTAGCTACCGTTACCAGACGTTACGCTGCCAATATTACTGCCAAACTGCAAAGTTTCGTTGTAAATTTTATCAAACAAAAAACCATTGATACCGCTATGCAAAGTAGGCATTACTACAATTTTTTCGCTCATAACTCCCTCCGCCTAGTATTTACGGACAACGAGTTTTTGGCTTTAATTTTTTTTGCAAATTTTTTTGAAAAGTTAAAAGCGAGTTGATAACTGATAACTGAAAGTTGAGAGTTAAGAATTAAAAAGCTTTCAAAAAGGTATTTAAAAAGATAGAACCGCTAAAAGCGGTAAAAATTTCCTTTATGCGAACAGGCTCTTAATGTATATTATTACTTAATCAAGGCCGGTTAGCCACCTTTATTACCGGCCCAGCCAACTTGGCTAAAAAATAACACTCAAAACTTTCGCTGCGTACGGCTTGCGGTCTTACCACTTTTACCTCTTTAAAGTTAGCCTTTAATTGCTTAAGCAGCTCCAGCTCATCGCCGTTTTGAAAAACCTTTACCAAAAAACTACCCTGCGGCTTAAGGTAGGTTAAGGCCAAGTTAAAGGCCATTTCGGCTAATTCGTGGCTGCGGCTGGCATCAACAAGGCGGTCGCCGCTGGTGGCCGGCGCCGCATCGCTTACAACTACATCAAAGGGGGCTAATTTACTTAATTGAATGGCCAGCTCTGCGCTAAACATATCACCTTGCAAGGCGGTAATATTAGGGTGCTTAACGGTAAGCGGTTTTAAATCTAGCGCCACCACCTTAACGCCTTGCCGTGCTAAATATAAACTCCAGCTGCCGGGAGCGGCGCCTAAATCCAGCACCGTCATCTCCTTTTTAATAAAGGAGTTTTTTTGCATAATTTCTTCCAGCTTAAAGACACTGCGTGCCGGGTAACCCAGCTGCTTAGCCCGCTCGGCGTAATGGTCGTTACTGTTGCGTTTGGCCATCTTCTTTTAAGGAATAGGGAACAAGGAAGATGGAATAAAAAATTACCCTTCTTCCCTGTTACTTTATTCCTTGTTCCTTAATAAAGTTCTTTAAAATAACGGTAAGTAGCCACCTTTAGCTCGGCCACCGCAGCTTCATCACAAATAATAACTGCATTTTTATGCAGCTGCAAGGCGCTGCTCGTCCATTGGTGGTTCATCGGCTCGTCAATAATATGGCGCAGGGCACGGGCTTTATTGTGGCCGGTAACCAATAAAATTACTTCGTTGCTGTTCATTACCGTCCCTACCCCAACGGTTAAGGCATAGTTAGGCACTTTACTTACATCGTTATCAAAAAAACGGCTGTTGGCAATAATGGTGTCTTGGGTAAGTTTTTGCTTATGGGTTAAAGCCGACAGCGAACTGCCCGGCTCGTTAAAGGCAATGTGGCCGTCTATCCCTACCCCGCCTAAAAATAATTCGATACCCCCGGCCTTAGTTATTTTAGCTTCGTAAGCGGCGCATTCTTCTTCGGGGTTTTCGGCATTACCGTCTAAAATATTAATGTTAGCTTTATTAATATCTATATGGTTAAAAAAATTATTATACATAAAGCTATAGTAACTTTCGGGGTGCTCTTTAGGTAAAGCGACATATTCATCCATATTAAAAGTAATAATATTTTTAAACGATACTTTACCGCCCTTATTAAGTTCGATAAGTTTTTTATATGTTCCCAGCGGCGTACTGCCGGTAGGCAAGCCCAACACAAAAGGGTTGGCGCCTTTATAATTGTTAATGCGTTCGCTAATATAGTTAGCGGCATATTCGCTGGCTTGAGCGTAATTTTCGCGGATAACCAATTTCATTTTATCTTCCTCCGTATTTTTTTAGTATAATTAAACTATAAGTACGGGAGGAGGCCGCATAGTTAAGTGTAATAAATATTTATTTTTTAATTGCTGCAAATAATTACATTTTCCTTATCTGTAAAATTTATTTTAAGTAAAGCTTGGACTGGCCTTAAAGCGCTCAAAGCCGGTTAAGCTGGCCATAATACGCAGCAGTAAAATTAAAGCCGCTAAATCCAGCACAGCAGCTAAGTGGCTTAACAAAGGAATAATAGGCTCGAAGGCTCCTAAGGTAGAGCCTACGGTGCGGCCATAAAGCCCATAAGCCAGCTGTAAAAAGTTGTGCAAAAAAGTTGCATCGTAAGGCACTACCAAAAACGAAGCCATAAAAACGCTCACCATTGTAAGCCATACCTGTGCCGCCGTAAGGTCGAGGCTGCTGTAAGAGCGTAAAACGGCTATAATGACAACCCCGCTAATTAAGCTGCTGCCGGCCCGTAAAAAGATGGCCATAATAGGCGCCACAAAGGCCCCCAGCTCGCGGCTAATGCCCTGATTTTTATGGCTTAAATAACTATAATGCAAGCCGGCCAATAAAGGCTGGGCCGTTGCCGCCGCAAAAGCTAACGAAGCCGGCGCCCCGCGCAAATAGCGGATACCTAAGCCCTTTTTACGGGCAAATAGGCGGTAAATGACGGCATAAAGTATTAAAATAATAACCGCCGCACTCACCATAGTTAAAGTAAGCACACTTTGATAAAGCGCTAAATCGTGCGTGGTGCGTATTAAATTAATTAAACTTAAAGTAAAAAAGAACACCGGGATAAAAGAAAAATAAACGTAATAAAAAGCTATGCGGTAACATATCCGCCCCAACGAGTCAAAAAAGTTGTAGCTGGGTTCGGCAACTTCCCTATCGTAAGCCATACCTAAACCAATAAAAAAAGCTACCAGCAAAATAGGGGCCAAACTATAACCGCTAAAAGCGGTAAATAAATTACTGGGCAACAACTGAGCCAGTAATTCGGGCTGTAAACTAAAACTGCCGGCGACCTCTTGCTCAAAAACAATCGGCACGCGCCTAAGCGGTAAGGCAACGGCTAATAATACCCCTAGCGCCGCCATAATGGCATTAAAGCTTACCAATAAAACCAGCATAATAACGATTACTTTTAATAATTTGCGCTGCCGCCTTAATTGCGTAACGGCTATAGCCATATTAAAAAACAAAAAGGGGTAAAGTAAATAGCGGCCAAATTGCAAGCTAAGATAACGGCCTGCTTCGGCAATGGTTAAAAAAAGTGTGTTTTGCGGTGCAAATAACGCAACTAGCGTAGCAGCAACTACTGCTATAGCTGTGCGTATCCCAATAGTCCCCAGCTTCATAACGCTTACTTTAACTTAATTGTGTTTTTTTTTCAAGGGCAGCTCACTGCCTTTAGTAAATAAAATACAGTTGCCGCTTAAAAAATAATTGGTAACGGCGCTGCTTTAATTGTTAAATAGCTTGCTTAATTTATTAAGTTATATTATCATTAGGTATGATGTTGTTACTTAAAAAAATAACCGCCCGCTTAGGCTTTGCCCTTATAATTACGTTAACCGGCTGCGCCAGTACGGTAAGAGACCTTAGTAATATTGATTTTGCCCAGTCGCAAATTATTTTACGGGCCAGCAACGGCCAAAATGTAAGCAGCGTTAATCCCAGCGGCAACTATACTATCATTATGTTGGCCTACGATGCACAGCGCAACCGTATGAGCGAGGTGGTTTTAAGCCGCGGCGCTACGGTAACCCCCGCCAACCCCGGTATGCTTACCTCCAGCAGTATTAATAACCGCCAGTACCGCTTTAGAATGCGCGAAGCCAGTATTGCTTTAATAGAAAGCGGTACTATTTCATTTACCTTTCGCAACGCCGTCAACGGCACGCAGCAAACGGTAACTTTTCCTATTGTTGTTTCGGGCTTAACCACCGTTACCCTTAATGCCGACAACCGCGGCAACGGTGCGGTTGCTACTTTTTCGGTAGCTTTGTTAGATACCAGCCAGCTGGGCTCTCATCAAGGCAATTTATTATTACTGCGCGAAAGACGCACCGGGCAAAGTTTTATTACCTCTACCAATGTGCTTATTGTCGCCAACGGCCGTAACGGAGCCAACGGCCGCAATGGAGCTAACGGCCAAAGTTTAAGCGGCCGCAGCGCCAGCAACGGCGGTAACGGCGGTAATGGTGAAGACGGCGGTAACGGCGGCAGCATAACTTTTATCGGCAGCGCCCAAGCTATAGCCCAAATACGCACCCAAACCACCGCCGGTATAGGGGGCAGGGGCGGAGCCGCCGGAGCCGCCGGCACTGGAGCTACCGAAATTATTACCTTAGGCCAAGCCCGAAGCCGCCTTAGCCACATCGAGTTTATGCGCCTATTACCCAATCAAGTTATCCCGGCCGGCCAAGATATTAGCATTATCCGCCAGTTTGAAAGCCGTCCCGGCTCCGGTGCGTGGCAACCGCAAAACATTAGGCCGGCGGCGGCCCCTAACGCTAACCAGTGGTCTGCCCAAAACACCGTCTTAACCCAGCAAAGCCAAATTATGCTGCTTAATGTACAAGGTAATAATAACCCCGGCGGTACCGGTAACACTAATCCGGGAGGCACAGGGAATACTAACCCCGGCGGTACGGGTAATACTAATCCGGGAGGCACAGGTAATACCAACCCCGGTGGCACGGGTAACACTAATCCCGGTGGAACAGGGAATACTAACCCCGGCGGTACGGGTAATACTAATCCGGGAGGCACAGGTAATACTAATCCGGGAGGCACAGGTAACACTAACCCCGGTGGTACCGGTAATACCAATCCGGGAGGCACAGGTAACACTAACCCCGGTGGTACCGGTAATACTAACCCTGGCAATACTAATCCGCCGCCCGTTACAACACCGGCCCCACCGCCGGTTACCACACCAACTCCGCCGCCTACGACGACACCGCCGGCCGTTACTAATGTCAACGATTTACGGGTTTGGGTTAAATATTTTGACGGCCGCGCCGGCATCCCCGGCCGTAACGGGCAAAATGGCCGCAACGGCGATACCAATAAAGTTGAAGCTGCCCTAGATTTTAACAGCGAATTTTCCAGCTTTGTAGCCGGTACAACTATTTTTAATACGCAAATGCTTAGGTAATAACCATCTAAATAATTAAGCAAAGGGAGAACTATTTATGGCTAACAATAACGATACGGCAAACAAAAACACCGGTAAACCAGCTAACAGCCCTAATCAGGGCCATAAAGGCGGCAGACCGCCTCTGCCGGGCGGCCACAACTCTAATATGAACCGCCGGCCGGGAGCGGGGCGGGGAAAGTAGCTCGGTTTTGTCTTTACCTTTAACGGTTTTGTAATAGTAAGCTCATAGCCAAAACGGCCGTTTTATGGCATAGTAATGGTTATGGCTAAACTATTTTTAGCGGCTATCTTTTTTAGCGTTTTAACAACGGCTTATA
>WRBN01000049.1 GCA_009784515.1 Spirochaetaceae bacterium
AGGAGGGTGGTTGAATTTATGGATAATAAAGTAAAAGAGAGTATAAAAAGCACCTTCTTCGATTTGGCTGCCACCCTCGAAACCGGCCAATATAATAATGGGCGAGGGAAAAAGATACGCATAGGTGTGGTAACTTTAGGCAGTGAGTTAGGCGAGGCCGAAGTGATACGCGGGGCCGAGCTAGCGGCCGGTCGTAATGACGGGGTAGAGGTGATGCTGATTGGCCCCAAAAGTTCATCAAGCTTACCCTTAATAGAGGCTGCCAGTGCCGATACCGCCCATAAAATAATGGAGGAGGCCCTCAAAAAAGGCGAGCTGGACGGTGTGGTTACTATGCATTACAACTTTCCCATCGGGGTATCCACGGTAGGTAAGGTGATTGCGCCGGCTAACGGCCGCGAGTTTTTTATTGCTTGTACTACCGGTACTTCGGCTACTAATCGCAGTGCGGCTATCTTTAAAAATGCCCTTTATGGTATTATCGCCGCTAAAGCCGGCGGGTTAACCAACCCAAGTATTGGCCTATTAAATATTGACAATGCGCGTAATGCTCAGCGAGCTTTAGAAGAGTTGGTTAAAAATGGTTATCCCATTAACTTTGGTGAATCGGGCCGTGCCGATGGCGGCAGTTTATTGCGCGGGAACGATTTAATAAACGCCGCTGCCGATGTAGTGGTGTGTGATTCGCTCACCGGTAATGTCTTAATGAAAATGTTTGCCTCGTTTAACAGCGGCGGCGGTTATGAGGTTAGCGGCTATGGTTATGGGCCGGGCATTGGTTTTGGCTTTAACCTGCCCGTTTTTATTGTTTCACGGGCCAGCGGCGCTAATGTGATTGCCGGAGCGGTAGCTTATGCTTATAATTGCGCTAAAAATAATTTAGCTAAGATAATCAAAGACGAAGAATTACTCCTTAAAAAGTGCAGGTTCGAGGAAATTTTTGACACTTTAAATAATAAAGAACAAAAAGAAACGGCAATAAATGTCTCATCAAATAAGCCGGCTAAAGAGGTAGTAACTTTTGAGATACCCGGTGTGGAAGTGATGGAGCTGGAGGACGCGGCCACGGCCGTAATGACTGCCGGTATTTATGCCGAAACCGGTATGGGCTGCACCGGGCCGATTATTTTGGTAAGCGCTAATAACGGCCCAAAAGCTAGCGGGTTATTAAAAGAAGCAGGTTTTTTATAATTAATAATTGATAAAGCCTGCTTGACAAATAAGTTATTACGAGTATAATATTTAGGGAAGCAGATATGGCCCGGTGGTCTTCACGCTCTTCAAAAGCGATGAATGCTTAATAGCATTGGCAGGTTCGACTCCTGCCTCTTCCGTTCTTTCATTAATTAATGAAATTAGGAGTGATGATGGAGTTTTTGACTTCGGTTTTAAATAGCATAAATTCGAGTTTTTTAACACCTGTGCTGGTAGTAACTTTAGTTGGCACGGGTATTTTTTTAACCATTAGATTGCGTTTTGTGCAAATTAAACAATTTAAACGGGCCTTTAAAAAAACCTTTGGCGGCTTTAGTTTAGCCGGTAAAAAAGCAGACAACAAAGGTATGAGCAGCTTTCAAAGCCTTGCTACCGCCGTTTCTTCGCAGATGGGTACCGGTAACTTAGTTGGCACGGCGGCGGCCTTAATGCTGGGCGGGCCGGGCGGCCTTTTTTGGATGTGGGTGTCGTCTTTTTTAGGTATGGCTACCATCTATACCGAAGTAGTACTGGCACAAAAATATAAAGTAGTAAAAGATGGCGTTACTCTTGGCGGCCCCGCTTATTACATAAGAGAGGCTTTTAAGGGCAAGTTAGGGGTGTTTTTGGCTACTTGGTTTTCGCTGGCCATCATTTTACTTTTTGGCCTCGTAATGATGCTGTTTCAGGCTAACGCCATCGCTACTTCTATGGTTAATGTTTTGCCGGCGGCTTTTTTGGCTGATAATCAAAGGTTAGCAATGATAGTGAGCGGTTTATTATTAGCCGTTTTTTGCGCTTTTATCTTTGCCGGCGGGACTAAACGTATTGCCAGCTTCGCCGAAAAAGTAATGCCTATTTTAGCGGTAACTTATTTAATTGCCGCCTTAGTTATTATTTTTATGAACATAACTAATTTACCAAACGTTATTGTCGGCGTTTTTATAGGGGCGTTTAATCCGCAAGCCGTTTTAGGCGGCGGACTAGGTATTGGTATTGTGCAGGCCATTCGTTGGGGCTTTATGCGCGGAATGCTCGCCAACGAGGCCGGCACCGGCAGTGCACCGCACGCCCATGCGGTGGCGCGGGTTAACCACCCTTGCGAGCAAGGTATGGTGGCGATGATTGGTGTTTTTAGCGTGTTTTTAGTGGTAACTTTAACGGGGCTGGCCATTTTAAGCAGCGGTGTGTTACAAACGATGGTGTATATTTTATCCGATACTTCTCATATTCCTAACCAACTGGCCGGCAGCGGTCTTATCCAGCTTATTTTTAACCGGCATTTTAGCTATTTTGGTAATATTTTTATTGCTGTAGCGATGTTCTTTTTTGGTTTTACCACGATGATAGCCATTTATTTTTACGGGGCGCAAAACGTGCGTATGGTTTTTGGCAATAAAGGCATATTTATTTTTGCTGCTACAGCCATTATGGCCACTTTTATCGGCGCTAACGTTAAGATAGATATAATTTGGGCTTTAATCGATTTTTTTATTGTACCGGCAGCAGTTATTAATGTGGCCGCCGTTTTAAAATTAAGCGGTGAGGTATCGGGAGCGATAAAAGAGTTTAATGGACTAAGCAATGTAGTAAACAGGTGAAGAATATAAATTGAAGAAATTATTATGCTTACTAATATTTAGCTTGCTTTTTTTAAGTAGTTGCGAGTGGTTATCTGAAATTTTAAATGAATTTGAAACTATAGAACATCGTTACGCCAACTGGCAAGCTATTCTAGATACCGAAAGCAATGCCCAAGATGGATTACCTCATTTATTGCACCCTACACTTAATGGCGGTGTTTCGTTAGAAAGTTATATCTTTGATGTAATTAATTTGTACGATATTGATAATAATAGTGTATGGGGCAGATTTAGTTATGCCGATAACTTTTTCACTCATTTTGATTTAGATATAGAGCCGTTTAATCGTTATAATTATATTGATGTAAATGTTTGGGCTGGCCGGCGTATGCAAAGGGTGGGGTTTGACGAGAATAAAATAGATTTTTATTTTTTTGACAGGCCTTTTACATATTTAGTAAATACCGAAGAAAATGTAATTTACTTTCTTAGTTTTAGGTTAAGAGCAAGATAAACAAATAAGGCAAGTAACTTTAACTTGCCTTGTAAAAATTAGATTATTTTATCTTTTCATTATCAAAATCTATTAAAGTAGTTACATTGTAACCCTTTAACCGTTCTTTGTAAGGTAAAAAAGTAAGGCCGATTAAAGCAAAAACCTCTTTAACAACGGCCCCGCCGCGCTCTAGTAACTCTACGCTGGTACGCAAGGTGCCACCGGTAGCGAGTAGGTCATCAACCATTAAAATATTCTTACCTTTAGGTACATCGTCGGCGTGTACTTCAACTTCGCCTTTGCCGTACTCTAGGGTGTAACTGGCTTTAAGAGTTACGCCGGGCAATTTACCGGCTTTGCGGATAGGAATAAACGGTAGCTTCATCTTGTAAGCCAGCGGGGCGGCAAAGAGAAAGCCGCGCGCATCGGCGCCTGCGATGGCTTCTATACCTTTATCTTTGTAAATTTCTATCATGCGGTCAATAACATAACTAAAAGCTTCGGCATTAGCCAGCAGCGAGGTTATATCATAAAAAACAATGCCTTTTTTAGGGTAGTTAGGCACACGGCGGATTATAGCATTTAAATCTTTATCGGTCATTTTTATCACCTTTAATTTTATTTTTGCCAGCTAACTATAACATAAAATGCCAATTTCTTAAAGAGGGCTCGGGGTATTTTTAACACTATATTGATTAATTTTTCGCAATATTATAAAGTATTGTCAATCTGCCGCCGGCAAGAAAAAACCCGGCGGTAAGAAATAATTAAAATTTAATATGAGAATAGAGGTATAAAAATGAAAAAAATATTTTTGCTAGGATTTTTATTATTAACAGTTCCACTTTTTGCCTCTAGGCAAGTGTCGGATAGGGTTATTTTTAATGATAGGCAATATAATACACTCTCTTTCCCTTTAGAGATATATTTTGAAACTTATCCTGAGAGAAGACCGGAAATTACGCACTGGATTTCGGCTTTAACGCGGGGTTATATAGCTACTTTCGAGGTAATTAATAACGAACTTATTTTAATTGATATAGATGAAAATTTTTTAAATGATTATCTTTGGCTGGGTATGAAGATGGCTTTCTTTACCGGCAAGATAAACTTAATTAATGGTGAGGCAACGGGAGTAAACTCGGGCTTTATGCCGATTTATCAAAATTATCTTGTTTTAGAGGTTAGAGAGGGAGTTGTCATTGCCAGCTATAATCTAACTGCATATGAATATTTGCAATCATTAATACAAGCTTTTCCGGAGGGTAGCTCTGCACAAAATCATTTTATTAGGTTATTAGAAGAGCTTAACAGGAGGCAATAAAACAATTATGCCTTTTACTTTTGCTCACCCGATTATCATTTTACCTTTTAAAAAATATTTCCCTAACTATTTTTCGCTTACAGCTTTGGTAATAGGCAGCTTAATGCCCGATTTTGAGTACTTTATGCGTATGCAATTACGCAGCGCCTATAGCCATAGTTTGCTGGGGCTTTTTACCTTTAACTTACCTGTTGGGCTGGCCTTTTGTTTTATCTTTCATAACATTATAAGGAACGATTTATTTGCTAATTTACCTCTTTTAAGAAGTAGATTGACCATTTATAATACCTTTAATTTTAATAATTACTTTATAAAAACACCTGTAATAGTTGTAACCTCGTTGTTAATAGGAGCGACCTCACATATTTTGTGGGATAATTTTACTCATATTAGCGGCTTTTTTGTAGAAAGAATAAGTTTTTTGCAGTCTTTTATATCCATTGTTGGTATAACATTACCGGTTTATAAAATACTTCAATATTCCGGCGGGCTTATGGGAATGCTTATACTTTTTTTATTAATTTTAAAGCTGCCAAAATTTAAGATAGTTAGTAAAATAAATGCAATTTATTGGCTTGGGATTATTTTAATTATCTTAGCTGTATTTATTATTAAAACATTAGCCGGTTTAAATTATCGGCAGTACGGTAACGTGATTGTGGTTTTTATTTCGGCCGGTATAATAGCCATCATTTTAGTGCCGCTTATAAAAAGAATATTTATAACTATTAAAGCTATTTTAAGGAGAAATTGATGAAGCAAAAAAATTACGGCTTATTTTTTATCACTATAATGGTGTTACTTTTATCTTCTTGTTATCCTATGCCTTATAATTCACTCCATTTTGTAGATGAACATTTGGCGCATGGCCCGTTGAGGGAAGAACCCAGTAGGTGGGATTCTGCCAATGAAATAAGGTTTATCTTGTATCAAGAAACAGGCTCGGTCTCAGATATTGGCCATGTTCAAAACACATTTTTAAGACGGTTGGAACATAGAGATGCCGTGCTTATGGAAAGATATTATCTTAATGGAGCTTTTTTTCGGGCACGTATCACCCCGGAGGGAATACCAGAGTTAGTGAACCATAATATAAGGGCTCCGTACGGTATAACTTTGGCTGGTTTTGGTTTTGCAGATAGACATACCACTTTTACCATAAAGGGTATGCATATACAATCGCAGAGAGGGGGCGATTTTTCGGCTTTAGCGGCAGATAGTTTGCCCGTAACCATCGGGTTTTTTGATTATACGGAGAGAGATGGAAAGCCTGTAAAGGTAATTTTTGATACAGGCCGTATCTTTAATTTTAGAGCAGAAAGAATTACCATTGAAGTCATTTTAGAGGTAAACACCGTTGAGGGCTCGGAGACAGGCACCATCATTTTTGAGTTTAGGCCGATTAGAGAGGCGGGGCTGTTTAGGTGGTTTGTGGTTTAAATTTTCTCTTGCCTATCCCCATTATTTATGTTAAAATAACTAAAGTAATTATACATCTTGGCTTAAAAAGCTAAAGTAAAGGAGATAATATGGTTATTTTAACATTAAATTGCGGTAGCTCGTCAGTTAAATATCAGGTTTACGATTGGGCTAACAAAAATGTGCTGGGCAAAGGAGTTATCGAGCGTGTAGGTCAAGATTTAAGCGACCTTGAGCACCAAGCTACCGGTAAAGAAGAGCATAAAGGTAAACGGCCTTGCCCCAGCCACAACGAGGCCATCGCTTGGGTGCTGGAAATGTTGATAGACAGTGAGTACGGTTGTATCAAAAGTATAGACGAAGTAAAGGCCGTTGGCCACCGCGTAGTGCATGGCGGCGATGTTTTTACTAAATCGGTTATCATTAACGAAGATACTTTAAAGCAATTTGAAAAGGTATCGCCGCTCGCCCCGTTGCATAACCCGGCCAATATTATGGGCATTAAAAGCGCCATGTTGGTGTTACCAACGGTGCCGCACTGCGCTATTTTAGATACCGCTTGGCACCAAACGATGGACGAAACGGCCTTTACCTATGCCTTACCAAATGAGTGGTACAGTAAACACAATGTGCGCCGTTATGGTTTTCATGGCACCAGCTTTTTATACACCGCCAAGCGTGCCGCCGTGCTGCTGGGTAAAGCCAATAAAGATACCAATGTGATTATCTGCCACATTGGGAATGGTGCCAGTATTTGTGCCGTTAAGGGTGGCGTGAGTGTGGATACCAGTATGGGTATGACCCCGCTTGAGGGCCTAGTGATGGGCAGCCGCAGCGGCGACTTTGACCCCTCCATCTTAAATTATATTGGTAACAAAGAAGGTTTAACTTTAGCCGAGCTGGATAATGCTATTAATAAAAAGAGTGGTTTACTAGGTATAACCGGTAAATTTACCGATAGACGTGATGTGGAGCACGGTGTAGAAAAAGGTGATAAGGCCTGTATTTTAGCCCAAGATATGGAGTGCTACCGCCTGCGCAAGTACATTGGCAGCTACCTTGCAGTGCTGGAAGGTAAAGTTGACGCCATTGTTTTTACCGCTGGTGTGGGTGAATTTGGCAGTGCCATCAGGCTAAAAACTCTGGCTCCTTTAAAGGCGATGGGTATTATTATTGATGAGGCTAAAAATGCCTTAGCAATGACCCGCAATGCCGAAAGCTGTATTAGCGCCGATAACAGCCCGATTAAAGTATATGTTATTCCCACCGATGAAGAGCTGGTAATGACCGAAGACACCTTTGCTCTAGCTAATGGTAGTTACAAAGAACATACCAACTATAAGTATATCTTTGAGGATAAGGCTTATGTAAATAAAGCGCGCGAAGAGGCTTTGCCAAAAGATTTAGCCAAAAAACCGGGCTTAGATAAGATAATAGTGAAGAGTTAAGAATTAAAAAGGTTGCTGTTTGTGATTGCAAGCGGCAACCTTTTTAAATGAGGAGATAATGATGCTTATAAGCTTAAATATAGCCGCCAAAAAGAGTGAAGTAGAGTAAGTAAAATTATGAAGACGATTGCCGGAATTAAGGAAAAAAAATTTTATTAGACACCGCTAAAAACCTTGCGACAAAAGTTATTATAGAGCTTGAAAAAATTATTGACATAGAGAAAAGTGAATTAGGCAATCATCAAGATAAAGCATAAGCAGTAACATTTATTTTTATTTCTTTAAAGCCACTTCATGAAACTTAGCTAAAATTTGCTGTACTTCTTCTAAAGGCAGCGACTTACCCTCTAACAGCCACTTGCGCCATACGGCATAAGCGCCGGCGGCTATAAAGACGGTAGAGTAATCTTCTTCTCCATATAATAAAATAACTTGCTCTATAAAAATAGCTCTAATAATAGGCTCGTAGCCGCCACGTTCGGCAAGCATAAGCTCTTCACCAAATTGCTCAAAAAAATTAAACTGAAAGTTTATATCGTGCCGTCTTTCAAAGGAAAGCTGTAATTTTTCCTTATAATATTCCCATAAAATTTGCTCTAAAGCGGCAAAGTTGCGGTAAAAAGCCATACGACTAACTCCAGCCTTGCTGCACAGTAAAGATATAGTTATATTAGATAATTTTTCTGTTTTTAATAACATTAAAAGGGCGGTAGTTAAGTATTCTTTAGTATCTTGTTTTAAAATTTTTGCGCCGGCGGTAGCTGCCATCATAAACTCCTTATGGTTACAAGGATAGCTTTAATGTAACCTTTGCTCTTTTTTAGATTGACCTTGAAGGTAAAGATAGTATAGAGTAGTTTTAAATAAGTTACAACTGTAACACCACATTATTTTAGGGAGAGCTTTTTTATGTTTAAAGACAGAAGATTTATTTTATGGTTTAGAATTTTTGCCTTTTTATTAGCCATAGCTGGTATTTTATATACGGTAGGTTTTTTCAGTAATAATATCCAATTAGGTATGTTTTTGTATTATACGATGATAACTAACACGATGGCGGCCGTACTTTGGGCTATCTTTATTAAACGTACCGTACAAAGTTTACACCGTGATGGCAGAAGCGGACCGGCCGGTTACTACCCACGCTTAAATATGATATTTGCCGTGCCTGTCGTGATGATGGGCATAGCCTATTGGGTTATTATGGCGCCTGCTAGCAATGATAATTTATTAACTTTTGTTAATTTAACTACACACGGTACAACTCCCTTGCTTTTTTTAATTGATTATTTACTGTTTTCAACGCCGGGTAAAGTTAAGCGAAAAGATATTGGTTACGCTGTACTTATTCCCGTAGCTTATGTTGTTTTAACTTATAGCGTTACAGCTTTAGGTTTTTTGTATCCGCGTCTTGGCGGCGGAGCCGGCCGTTATCCATACTTTTTCTTTAATGTTGAGGAGTTAGGTTTGGCTGTAGTTACTCTTTATATTGCTTTTATAGCCATCTTTACGCTTTTACTGGGTTGTCTCTTTTACTTTATTGACAAAAAACGAGCCGATATAAACCAAAATACTTCTATAAAAGAAAAAGTATAACCACAAAACACACCAAAAACACGAAAGTGTATCTTTTTGTGCAGTCAATTTTTTTATTAATTTTTTTTAAATTATGTTAATATACAGTATATCCTGTTAATACTTTACAGGATATGCCTCTTTATGTTAAACTAAACAAGAAAGAGGTAAATTTATGAAAATACTCGCCATTAACGGTAGTCCGCGTAAAAATAATAACACTGTTAAATTATTAAACAAGGCTATAGAAGGTGCTACAGCGAACGGCCGGCACGAAGCAGAGACCATTCATTTGTACGATTTAACCTATAAAGGTTGTACCAGCTGCTTTGCCTGTAAGTTAAAAGATGGCCCCAGCTACGGCAAATGTGGTTACAAAGACGAGCTTTTGCCGGTGTTGGAAAAAGCCTTAGCTGCCGATGTATTATTGTTAGGCTCGCCCATCTACTTTGAGCAGGTTACGGGGGAAATGCGCTCATTTTTGGAGCGCCTACTTTTTTCGGTACTCATTTATAACGAAAATTATAGCAGCTTACTGACGAAAAAGATACAAGTAGGTTTTATCTACAGTATGAATGTAAACCAAGAGTTTATGCAAGAAGCCGGTTATTTACAAGGTTTAAAATTTGCCGAAAATGATATTAAGCGCTTACTTGGCCACTGCGAAAGCTTAGCGGTAAACGATACCTACCAATTTAACGATTATAACCGGTATGTGGTAACCGTTTTTAAAGAAGAGCATAAAGCTAAAGTGCGCGCCGAGCAGTTTCCGCTGGATTTAGAAAAAGCTTACCAACTAGGGTTAAGGTTATCGGCGGTTAAAGCTTAATCATTTTAGAGGTAAGATAATATTAAAAAAAATAAAGCCTTAATTTATGCTTTTTTATTTATAACCGGGCTGGCTCTTGCGTTTGTTGTTGTAAGGATATTTTACTTTTTGTTAATTATTTACACTGTAAATAATTTAATTAAGTGGATATTCTTGCCTTTTTTTGTCTTTATCTTTATTTTTGTTGCTATAGGCAGCTTTAATGATAACCACAAGGTTAGCAAGGTATTTTTTAAGGGTTTTTTGTTTCTTATAGTACTTAATACTTTAATTTTTATTGCGCTTAATGGCTTAACGGTTATCTTTAGTAATTTAGGTTTTTTTTATAATTTACCTTTATTTGTTGTTCTTTTAGCCGGTTTGCCGATAATTTTTAAAGTTAAAAAGCCGTTAGTCGGCTTAACTATTACGGCTTTTAAAGAGGATTATGCATTAGTTAAGATAAATAACAATTTACTAAGCAAAGTAAGGCTGCCGGCCAGCAATTTTTATTTAATTACGCAAAACGAAGGTAAATTAATGATTATTGCTCCTAATATTTGTTTTGCTAGTAACTTTGAGAGATACGGCCATTTAAAATTATTAAAAATTACTACCGGTCAAGAAGGTACAGTTTTTAATTTAAAAACTATAAGCAACTGCTTAAAGGTTATTGGGGTTAAATTTATCTTACATATAGCTTTTAATGACTGTTTTTTATTGATAGAGCAAAATGATTATCAGTTGGTTTTAGCGGTTTTAGCTAAAGAGGGAGGAGAGATAAACTATGACTAAACTTGTAAGGGTAGCAATAATAGCGGCAGCGGCTGTAGTATTAGTTATTTTATTATTAATAACATCTTTAAATAGCGCCAGAAGGCGCAATTTGTATAACAGCGAGCAGCCCGATCCTTTTGTGATGAGTATTGCCGAAGGTTTTAGAAACAGGCTTGGGCAGCAACGCACGCAAGCACAGCCCCAAATCCAAACTGAGGGTAGCCACACGGCGGAGGCCGGTACTCGGATTGTCAGAGATTTAGAGATTGATAATTTGTTAGCCGGTATCGATAGTCATTTAACGGCTATTAGGTACAGCGGTCTAGAAGCCGGACAAAATTTACTGGATACCTTAGCCGATAGGCTTTACGTAGATAGGGCTTTATTTAACCATATCTTTTATGAGGCTAAGGTAAGCGCCAGTTACGAAGATTTTAGCCATTTGTATAGCCATACTGCCCACGAAGGGCTAGCCGGCGCCGTTTATCAACGTACTGCGGCTATTACCCAGCTTATAAATGATTTGGCACAACAATATTAGCTGTGCCTATGAGGGAAAGTAATAATTAGTAAACGCGCCCGGTGCGATTCGAACACACGACCCACGGATTCGAAGTCCGGTACTCTATCCAGCTGAGCTACGAGCGCTTAGTAGTTACTATAATAGATAGTTTATTAATTGTCAATAGCGCTATAATATTAAGTTACTTTAAATTATTGTACTATTGTATATTTTTCAAGCAGCTTTTCGGCTTGTTTTTTAGCTTCTTTATAGTGGCTAAGCCTTATCAGTAAAACAATTATTAATTGCAGCTCGTCTTCACGGGTGGTTCTTTGACAAAGTTCGTGGCATTTAGCAAAGGCTTGTTTTGTTAGGCCGGCTTCTTCTAGGGTAAAGGCATAATTAATTTGTAAGTGTATGCTATCGTTAAGGGCAATAGCTGTTTCGCAAGCTTTAAGGGCTTCTGCGTAATCTTCTTTAACAGAAAGAATGCCACCTTTTAGGTTATAACTTTCGGCATCGTAAGGGGCTATTTTAATGGCTTCGTTAATATCGTATAAAGCTTCGTTTACCATACCTAAACTTAGCTCTAATTTAGCTTTATTAAAATAGGCAAAGTTACTGGCATAAGGTAAAGTAACGGCCCGCGTATAAGCGTGCAAGGCCTCGTTAAAAAGGTGTTGCTCTTCGTAAAAAAGGGCTAAGTTGTTCCAAAGTTCACTGTTTTCATCGGTAAGATTAATAGCGGTAAAAAAATCGGCTAAAGCTTTTTCTGTTTGCTTTAAGTGGCCATAGGCAATGGCTCTGGCTTCATAATCGTGGGCGGCGCCTTGTTCGGTTACCGCTTTGCTGGCATAAAAAAGAGCGGTATCGTATTGGTTTAGCTCGCTGTAAAGCATAGATATTAACCACCAAGGCGCTAAATTACTTACTTTAACTAAACGGTTAAGTACAGCCAGCGCTTCGTGATAAGCGGCTGCATCGTAAAGCGCTAAAGCATATTCTTGCAGGTAATCTATGTTATCGTTGTCTAACTTTAAGGCGGCCTCTAGGGCCTCTTTAGCCCGCTTGATGTCGCCGTAATCGCGGCAAGTTAGGGCAAAATCGAAGTAAGTTTCGGCGTCGTCTTCTAAATAAGCCAGCTTTTCATTAAGGGCTATAGCTTCGTCTATGCTTTCTTCATCGTAAGCTTTAAAGGTAAGATGTTTTAAAAAGGCGGTAGAAAGATAGTTGTTAGCCTTAGCCATACGCTGATTATAGACGATTATGCTACAACTTGCAAGCTTAAGCGGTGGCTAACTTTGGCAAAAATATGCTATAATTAATTAAATGGAGAGCAAAAATATGCATAATATTACTATTAGAAGAGCGTTTTTATCCGATTTACCTTATTTGTATGAAGTCTGCTTAAAAACAGCAAACGAAGGCAAAGATGCCACTAAATTATTTAGCGACCCTTATTTGGTAGGCCAATATTACGTTGCTCCTTATGTAGTTTACCCTAAAGCTATCTGTTTTGTAACGGAGTACGAAAATATTCCGCAAGGTTATGTAGTGGCGGTACCCGAGACAATTACTTATAAAGAATGGCTAGAAGAGCATTGGCTGGCACCTTTAAGAAAACAATTTCCCCAAAATGAGCCATTTTTTAGCGAGAAGCAGACAAAGATTATTAATATTTTACATGATAGGGGTTATCAAGAGTTTTATAACGGTTTAGAGTGGTATACAAATTATCCGGCACATTTGCATATTAATTTATTGCCGGTTATTCAGGGACAAGGAGCCGGCAGCAAATTAATAGAGAGTTTGTTTAAGGAACTAAAGGAACAAAATATAGCGGGTTTACATCTTAATATACGTTTTACTAACCCAAGTGCGCTGCAATTTTATAAAAAAATGGGTTTTATCGTAATAAAAGAGCACGATTGGGGGTATACGCTGGGCAAACTTACTTAGTTAAAAATAATACTAAGCTAGCCAAAAGATAAATTATATGTTATAACAATAAAATGAAAATAAAAGCTTTAATTAATCGTATTATACCGCCCATTCCTGCCGAATATCAAGAGCAATTTAGCAATCTTCAATTAAGCAATAATATACTTAGAGTAAAAATATTGTCGTTCATTTGGTTAGCCGCTTTAATCCTTAACCCTATAGTGTATATTTTAAGCGATTCCCCTATTGATAGTTCGTTTCATTATAGTGAATTAATAGCTATTATTATCTTTAATTTGGCTCTTATTATTTTTAGTAAGAAAAATAAAATTTTGCATTATTTTTGTTATTTGTTTATAGCCAGCGGCTATCTTTTAATTGAGTTTTCGGCCAATTTTTTAGGAGAGGCAAATTTAATAGTTTATATATATTTTTATAAATTCTTTTTCTTATGTCTTGTACCAGATTTTAGGCCCAAAATATTTATATCGCTGGCATTTTTATATTTTGTGGCGACCTTTATCGCTCTTTCTTTACAAGACCCAGTTATGGTAGATATTTTTCCTTTGCAAACACAACTTAGTAATATATTCCTTATTATTTTAATTACTAAAATCCTCCTTTACCGCAGTAAGGTAAGAAATTTTGTTAGCACCTTCGAGATTAATAAAATGAATAAAAGTTTAATTGCTGTCCAACAGGAATTAAAAAATTACGGAAGTATCCCTTGACAAGTAATAAAATATAGGTTATACTACTTATGCAATTTAGGAGGTAGTATGACCTTATTCGAGTTTAACAAATTATTCACAAATGAACAAGAC